>DATDNV010000080.1:0-3503 GCA_036518075.1 Thermoanaerobaculia bacterium | reverse complement strand
ACGGAAAAGGGCTCGCGGCGCTCGTCGCATTGGGCGACATCGGCAAGGGCGCAGCCGCGGTGCTGCTGGTCCGGCTCGTCACCGCCGATCCGCGATATGCCGCCGCGGCGGGTGTGGCCGCGGTCGTCGGCCACGTCTTTCCGATCTTCTACGGTTTTCGAGGAGGCAAGGGAGTGGCGACCGCCGTGGGCGCCTTCCTGGCTCTCGCACCGTTGGCGATGCTCGTCGGGCTCGCGATCTTCGTTCTCGTGGTCCTGATCTCTCGCTACGTGTCGCTGGGGTCCTGCGTGACAGCGGTTCTTCTTCCGCCACTGGCGGGTCTATTCCACGCGCCCCGGCCTGTTCTCGCGGCGGCGGCGATCGTCGCGGTCCTGATCGTGCTGAAGCACCGAGAGAATCTCGAGCGACTGGCTCGCGGCGAAGAGCGGAAAGTGGGGCAGCCGAAAAAATGAAGATCGCAGTCCTCGGAGCCGGCTCCTGGGGAACGGCGCTCACGATTCACCTCGCGCGGATCGGACACGAGGTCCTGCTCTGGGCGCGCGATCCGCAGGTCGCAGGTGCGATCGAGTCCGAGAAACGCCACCCCCGGCGTCACGCGGATGTCCCGATTCCCGCCGTGGTGCGCGCGACCGCCGATCTTTCTAAGGCGTTCGCCCATTCGGACACCGTCGTCCTCGCGATTCCTTGCGGATCGTTGCGCTCGGTTCTCGACGCAGGCCCTTCATCGAGCGCCACTCGACGCTTCGTGTCGACTTCGAAGGGAATTGAGCCGGACACGTTGATGCGGATGTCGGAGATCATCCGCGATCACCACAAACATTCTCCCGTCGCGGTTCTTTCGGGGCCGACCTTCGCGGACGGCGTGATCCGCCGGGATCCCACGGCCGCCGTCGTCGCCGACTCCGGCGGAATCTTCGCGAAGGAGGTGCAGCAGAACTTTTCGAGCCCTCAGCTGCGTCTCTACACTTCGGACGACCTGCCGGGCGTCGAGTTCTGCGGCGCGTTGAAGAACGTCGTGGCGATCGCGGCCGGTATCGTGACCGGCCTCGGGTTCGGCCACAACACGATGGCGGCGCTCGTGACCCGGGGCCTGGCGGAGATCGGAAGGATCGTCCGCGGCCACGGCGGACAGGCGCGCACCGTCGCCGGGCTCGCGGGAATCGGAGATCTGCTGCTCACATGCACGGGACAGCAGTCGCGGAACCGCCGGGTCGGCGAGCAGATCGGGAAGGGCCGGAGGCTGGCCGAGGTCCTGGCGGAAATGCCGGAAGTGGCGGAAGGCGCGCGCACGTGCCTCGCCGTTCCCCGGTTGGCCGGTCAGGTCGGCGTCGAGGCGCCGATCGCCGAGGCGGTGGTATCGGTGCTCTACGAAAACGTTCCCGCCGCGACCGCAGTCGAAGGGCTGATGACTCGAACTCTGCGGGCGGAATAACTCCTCGGCTTCCGGGCGCGCAACCCGCGAGCGCCGACCGGCCGGACCGAAAGAAAGTTCGAAAGATTTCCGAAAGATTCGGGTGCGCCGTCCGGTTCGCCGACGGGTCGAGCCCTATCATCGCCCGGTGGCGATGGAGATCCCGGAACCGCCAAGTCGGCCGCCGACGCAGGAACCCAAGCGTTCCCTCACCTCGACTCTACGTAACGTCGTCATCGGACGGCCTCGAGACCCGACCGACCCGCGCGTCTTCCATCACGTCTCTTTGATCGCGTTCCTTGCCTGGGTCGGGCTGGGGGCCGACGGGCTTTCCTCTTCTGCCTACGGCCCGGAAGAAGCCTTCAAAGCCCTGGGGAACCACATCTACTTGGCGGTTTTCCTGGCCGCCATGACTGCCATCACGGTCTTCGTCATCTCCTTCGCCTACAGCTTGCTTATCGAGCACTTTCCGGGGGGCGGAGGCGGATACCTCGTTGCGACGAAGCTCCTGGGACCTCGCCTGGGCGTGGTGTCGGGCTGCGCTTTGATCGTCGATTACATATTGACGATCACGGTCTCAGTGGCGACTGGCTGTGATGCGGTGTTCAGCTTTCTGCCCGCACGCTGGGCGCCTGTCAAATTGGAAACCGAAGTCTTCGTCCTCATCTTTCTGATCATCTTGAACCTGCGCGGTGTCAAGGAATCGGTGACCTTTCTCCTGCCGATCTTCCTCGTCTTCGTGGTCATGCATCTCGTTTTGATCTCTTACGGGGTGTTCGCTCATTTCGCGGGTCTCCCGCTGATCCTGCACGGCGCCGTCGACGAGGCGCGTCGCACATCGTCCTCGATTGGCCTTTTGCCCACGATCTTCATCTTGCTGCGGGCCTATTCTCTCGGGGGAGGCACCTATACCGGGATCGAGGCCGTGTCCAACGGCGTTCAAATTCTGCGCGAGCCGCGCATCCACAACGCCAAGAAAACGATGCTCTACATGGCGCTCTCGCTGGCGTTTACGGCGGGCGGCATCCTGTTTTGCTATCTGCTGATTCAAGCGCGCCCGGTCGCGGGGAAGACGCTGAACGCAGTTCTCGCCGAGAGTCTCTTCCAATCATGGCGCTTGGGGAGCTTTCCGATCGGAGGGTATCTCGTCGTAGTGACTCTCGTCTCCGAGGGCGCGCTTCTGTTCGTCGCCGCGCAAACCGGCTTCATCGACGGCCCTCGGATTCTGGCGAATATGGCCGTCGATTCCTGGGTTCCGCATCGCTTCGCCCAGCTGTCGGATCGACTCGTGACCAAGAACGGAATCTTCCTGATGGGGGCCGGCGCGATTACGGTGCTGCTCTACTCCAGGGGCCAAAGCGATCTCTTGATCCTGATGTACTCGATCAACGTTTTTCTCACGTTTACCTTGACCGAGTTGGGCATGTCCCGTTACTGGATTCAGACGCGCCATCAGCCGGAGCACAAGCGGTGGCGTCGTAATCTGGCGATCCACGGCACCGGCTTGACCATGTGCTTGTCGATTCTGATCGTGTCAATCGTCGAGAAGTTCACCGAAGGAGGATGGCTGACCGTCGTGGTCACTTCCTGTTTCATCGCGCTGGCCTATGCGATCAAGCGGCACTATGTCCGGGTGCGGGAGCAGCTTCGGCGCCTGGATGAGACGCTGCTGAACATCCCGGTTCGGCCTCACAGCGCGCCGGAAGGGTCGCCTCGGCGCGACGAGCCGGTGGCGGTGCTTCTCGTCAACGGATTCTCCGGTCTTGGCGTCCATACCCTGTTGAGCGTCCAGAAGCTCTTTCCCAAACAGTTCAAGTCATACCTCTTCGTGTCGGTGGGAGTCATCGACTCAGCCAGTTTCAAAGGCGCGGCGGAGGTGGACGCGCTCAAGCGCCATACCATCGAGGACTTGAAGAAATATGTCGCCTTCGCCCGGCGGCTGGGGTTCACCGCGGACTATCGGTACGAGACGGCTACGGAGGCGGTCGAGAAAGTCGTGGAGCTCTGTCAGCAAATACGCCGCGACTATCCGCGGTCCATCTTCTTCCTCGGGTCTCTGGTTTTTGAGAAGGACAGCCTGATTTACAAGATC
>DATDNV010000079.1:0-6402 GCA_036518075.1 Thermoanaerobaculia bacterium | reverse complement strand
GGATCGGAAACTACGCGCCGAGCCTCGTGATGTTCAGCCTGCTCGGCATGGATCCCAAGGCGGCGTTTCCGATCATGATGGGCTCGGGTGCCTTTGTCGCGAGTGTCTCCGGTGTTCGGTTCCTGTCCGCGCGGCGCTTCCATCAGCGGGTGGCGTTCGGACTGACGCTCGGAGGAATTCCCGGCGTGATGGTCGCCGTGTGGCTCGTCAAGTCCCTTCCGCTCGAGGCGCTGCGCGTGCTGGTCCTCGCCGTCGTTTTGTACGTGGCGGCCAGCTTGCTGCGATCGGGGATGCGGCAAAACGGAATCGGCCCCGTGCCTCCGAACGGAGGGGGAGAAAGCGTTTGACGCTTGTCGAGCGTTTCGGGCCTATAGTGTCGCGAACGGCGCCCGAGTCCTGACGGCGGGTTGGTGCTGCGGATCCCCGCCGAGGCTCAGAAAAGGGGGGACCTATGAGGAAGCTTTCGATCGTTGCGGCCGGGGTTGTCAGTGTCGCGCTGTCCGCCTGTACTTCGAGCGGCCATGCGAGGAGCGTCACACCCACCGACTTTCTCGGAGACAACGCCAAATTGCTGAAGAAGGGAGGCAAGTCCGATTTCCTTCTCGTGTACCGGAATCCGAACGTGCCGTTGGTGTCATACGACAAGGTGATCATGGAGCCGGTCAAGCTCTGGGCGCCCAAAGGAACGGACAACAAGCTTCCGCCGGATCAACTCGCCGACCTCCAGCGGCTGGTCGACAGCTTCGACCATACCTTGAGGGAGAAGCTCGCGAAGGACTACAAGCTGGTCGATGCACCTGCGCCGGGTGCGATGCGGATCGAAATTGCCATCGTCAACGGGAAGAAGGCCGTTTCCACTCTCAAGGTCGCGAAGACGATCGCGCCCTATGCGGGTTCTGCGGATACTCTCTGGACGTTCGTGACGGGAAAGCCGGCTTTCACCGGCGAAGCGTCGCTCGAGTTCATGATCCACGACACACAAAACGGAGAGCTTCTCATCGCGGGAGCGGATCGCCGGGTCGGAGGAAATCAGTTGGGCAAGGCGACGGTGAAGGATTGGGGCGATGTCCAGAACATCTTGACTTACTGGTCGGATGAGGCGGTCTATGCCCTCTGCGTCGACCGCAAGGCTCAGAACTGCGTCAAGCCGAGCTCGGGAATCCTCGAAAACCCGATCCAATAGGGGTTGGAGATCGTTGGCGAAGCCCTTCGGCCTCGCCGTCACCACCCCTTCCAGAACGGGCCGTCGCCGAAGTCCCAGAGGAGAAATGCCTCGATGCGGTACTTCTCGTCGCTTTGAGTCAGAGGCACGCGCACGCCGATGGAGCCGACGATATGGCCGAGAGGCGAGATGGCCTTGGAGACTTCGAAGATTGCCGCGGTCTCGTTGACGCCATCTTTGAATCGCACTTCGCCCACGATCTCGACAGCTGGCGTCCAGGCGATGTGCGGGGGACCAAGGGCCTGGGAGAGCGCGAGCTGGTAGCCGAAAACGGAAGCGCGGCGATCAGGCTTTGCCGAAATCTCCGTCGCCGCTCGCGCTTGCAGGATCGTCTCGCCCCAGGCCTTGCCGAACGCGAGGAATGGCTCGGCGGCGAATGCGCCTTCTCCCGTACCCTTCTCGACGCTTCCGGTGGGGAAGGTCAGGCCGACACCCGCCGAGAGGATCTGGGACCGCGCGACGTCGAAGTGCAGGACGTACTTCGCCTCGAGCTCCACGTCGCCGATCCCAGTATCGTTTCCCGGCTCCGGGTTCGTGGCGAAGAAGGGCACCGTGGCCTCGTACTGAAAGCGCGGCCCGATCCTATTTTCGAAGCTCGCATCGATCTCGTTCGTGGTCCTTCCGGAGACGCGCGTCGATGTGCTGCTGACCACCGCCTCCTGCTCGGGGAAGGCTTTGCCGGTCTCGAGCGGCCGCCGGAAGTTCAGGTCCCCGGGAGGATAGGCGGCGGCGTTCGCGCAGAAAGCGCGCAGGTAGACGACGAGGTCGCGGATCTCATCAGTGCGGAGGGCCTCGCCGAAAGCGGGCATGGTCGAGGAGAGACCTCGGGAACGGCCGCCGTCGCGGACGATCGTCTCCCATTGCTCAGCCGGCTCTGAGGTCGTGGCGATGCAGTCGGAGAAGTCCGGAAGCGGAACCCGGCCTTCCCAGCCGGGCGCTCCCTTGCCGTCGGCGCCGTGGCAGGAAGCGCAGGCAGTCTTGTAGAGCTCGGGCGCTGGCATGCGCGGCCTCTCCGTCTCCAAGGCGAGACCCGGCGCCGCCGCGACGAGCGGCACGAGCACCCACAGCCCGGTCGCCGCTTTCATGCAAGCAGTCTATATCAGATCTGACATAAAGGCCAGTTAGTCTCCCGGCTCCGGTTCGGGCCGCCGATCTCGTAGGAGTAGGGGCGACTGTCCGGGTCGGCGACATCTCCGAAGAATTCGCCGGCGTGCCGTCGCTATGGGTCTGAGGTCGATGTCCGTCGCTTTCCGCGATGCGAACTCAGCCTGCCGAGCAGGCGCGCCTTTACGGCCGGCCATTCCTCCTCGAGAATCGAGAAATAGACCATGTCGCGCCGGCGGCCGCTGTCGGCGATGAGGTGCTGGCGGAAGGTGCCTTCCTCGACGGCTCCGATACGTTGGAGCGCGGCTCTCGACTTCAGATTGAGAACTTCCGTCTTGAACACGACTCGAATCGCGCCGATCGTCTCGAACGCATGGGTCAGCATGAGCAGTTTGGTTTCCGTATTGGCGGCGGTCCGCTGGAATGACGGCGTGAGCCAGGTTGCTCCGATCTCCAGGCGGCGATGCGGCGGAGTGATCTCCATATAGCGTGTGCTGCCGATGACCTGATCGGTCGCCCGATCGAGTATGGCGAAAGGGAGAGAGACGCCACGCTTCTGATCGTCGAGAGCGCTCGCCACATAGCGGCGCATGTCTTCTTCGGTTTCGACCGGCGAAGGCTGGAGGCGCCAGAGGTCGGGATCCAGGCCGACGCGCGTGAGCGGGACGGCGTGGTCGATCGTGAGCGGTACGAGCCGCACGTGGGAGCCCGCGAGCGTGACAGGAGCGACGCGCAACGGCTTTAGATCTTTCATCGCGTCTGCCAGCTAATCTGCCAGAGGGCCAGCCGAGATGGAAGGTCAGCAGGAATCGGTCCTACTACGGCTTCTCGTCGAGCGCGCCGTCGAGCGCCTCCTGCATGGCCTTCTTCGAGAAGTACTGGACGACGAGTCGGAAGTCTTCGTCGAGTGGGGCGCCCGGTGCGTACGCCTGGCCGATCGAATCCACGTTGACCGCCGCCTGCACGTTCTTGAGCCCGACGGTGCCGTGCTCGAGAGCCGACTGGACTTGATCGATGATCGCCGCGAAGAGCTCGGTCGTGCGGCGCAGATAGGTCTTGTCGTGCATGACGGGACCCTGGCCCGGAACGATCGCTTTCACATCGAGCCTGTCGAGCCGGCGAAGGCTCTCAACCCACGGCGTGACCGAGTAGGAATTGGTCGTCCAGGGCGGAGGACCTTTGCCGTCCTCGGGACTCACGAGGACATCGCCGGTCACCAGGACTTTGCTGCCCGGCAGATACAGGACGGTCGATCCGCTCGCATCGCCCGTCACGCTCATCAGCCGAAATTCACGCCGGCCGCTCCAAAACGTCATCTCATCGCCGTAGACGACGCTCGCAACGACGGAGCGCCGCGCAGCGATCTCGGCGGCGAATTGCTCGGCCATGGCGAGACTCTTCTCCTTGCGGGCGCGGATCTCGGGAGTCAGCGGCGTGCCATCAGCGAGCTTGCCCGTCTTGGTCGCTGCCGCCCACTCGCTGCGCTTGGCCGCCAGACCGAAGAATTCGAATTCGTGCAGAAAGAAGCCCGAACCCATGCGCTTCATGTAGTCGCGCGTTTGGGCGCTCGCGATGATCCGAACCCCGGGAAAGGCCTTCGCGTAGTCGTCGTTGCCCGACCAATGGTCCTGATGCCAGTGCGAGTTGATGAGAACGCGGACGGGCTTCGGAGTCAGCTTCCGGATCTCGGCGATGACTGCCTGAGCCGTGACCGCGCGGGTGCAACTGTCGAAGACGGTAACGTCGTCGTCGTTGACGATCACCGTCGAGTTGGTGGACGTCCAATAGTCGAGATCCGACGGAGCGCGAAAAACGTAAACGCCGTCGCCCAGATCTTCCTTGACCAGCATGGCCTGGGCTTTGGCGACGGAAGTCTCGAGCGGGCCTGTAATCGCAAACGCCGCGGCTGCCGGCAGCCAGAGGAAGGTGAGAAACGAGAATGCCTGTTTCAGCCTCATTTGTCCTCCGAATCGAAGTAGTGGTCCTTGCCGCGAGTGACTGCGGTGAACCTTTCTTTCTCTTACGGCGAACGCGGTTGCGGGTTATGCGAAGAGCGCAGCGGGGCACGAAAGAGTGACCGAGTTGTCCGGGGCTCCGATGGGCCAGAACAGGGCGCGATCGTCGGCTTGCCTAACCCCCGGCATTTCTCTCGAAGGGTTGCCGAGAGCCGGAACGGTTCCGATGACGGGCGGCTCTATATCAGATCTGATATCGCCTTCCGCGACGCCGTCGGCCCGAGCTCGCGTATCGCTCCCCGAGCGAGGACCTCGGGCGAGCCGGAACGCCTCGAGCGGCGGTGCCGATCTCAGTTCGGGTGCAGTTGCTGGTAGCGGGCCAGGAGCGTTTCCTGCGACTCGGTGTGATCCGGGTCGGAAACGATGCAGCCTTCGATCGGGCAAACGTCGACACACTGCGGCTTGTCGAAAGCCCCGACGCACTCGGTGCAGTGGTCGGACGCGACGACATAGATGTTTTCGCCGGCAGAGATCGCCTGGTTCGGGCAGGCCGGTTCGCAGTTGCCGCAGTTGATGCATTCCTCTCGGATCATCATTGCCATAAGAATGGGCTCCCTTCAGTGGCGAGCCTGCCACGGGGGATTGTCCGCGTGATGATGCAGGTTCATCAGAATTCGACCGGCGGCGATCGAGCGACCGATATTCGACACTATGATGAGGCGCCCATAGCGATGTCTTTCTGGGAATCACCCGAGAACGTCGAGCGGTTCGCCGCGCGGGAGCCGGACGTGCGGCTGGGCGAGTTGATTCGCGAGTACCCGAATCCTTCCGCGGTGAGGGTTCTGGATCTGGGATGCGCCGCGGGCCGCAACGCGGTTCTTCTGGCGCAAAAAGGTTTCGACGTCGAGGCCGTCGATGGTTCGGCGGCCATGGTCGCGAAGACCCGCGAGAGGCTCGCCCCGATTCTCGGCGCCGCCGAAGCCGAGCGCCGCGTGCGCGTTGGCAGGATGAGCGACCTGTCCTGGACCGCCGACGGGAGCTTCGACCTCGTGGTTGCCCTCGGCATCTACCACTGCGCCGAGAGCCGCTCGGAATGGGATCGCACCCTGGCGGAGTCCGCTCGAATTCTGGCGACTGGCGGAAAGCTCCTCGTCTCGGTCTTCACGCCGGAGACGGATCTCACCGGCCGCGGAATGCACCCGGTCGCCGGTGAGCCCCACGTCTACGAAGGATTCGACAGCGGCGGACGCCACTTCCTCGTGCACGCGGAAGAGCTCGACCGCGAGATGGCGCGTCATGGACTCCTGCCTGTCGAGCCGACGCGGACGGCGCGGCCGAAGGTCGAGGTCGGGCGGCGCGTCTCCGCGAACGGCCTCTACACAAAATCGCGATCGGCCTGATCCGACGTCGTCTCGATTCCCGGTCGAGTCTTACTTCTGTCGGGCGGTGCCGGGCGTCGCCGGTACGGATCCTTCGTTGATGAAGGCGACCCATACGGGATCGGTGGCGATCGGAAGGTAGTTGGGATCGGCGCGGAGATCGCTGCGGTTAGCGAGCCCCTGAGCGTCGAGCGTCCGCAGAACGGCCACGGCGCCTGCGGCATCGCCCGCGCGGGCGCGGACCTGCGCCTCCAGCTCCGCGGCGCGCCAGGCGTCTCCCAGGAGGGCGCGCGCCTGCTGGAGCGAACGAAGCGACTCGGCAGACTTTCCGAGGTTCGTCAAAAGGACCGCACGAAGGGAAAGCGACTCCGGATCGGGGCCTGCCATCTCGATGTAGCGGCGGAGGTTCTGTTCCGCGTCCGCGTTGCGTCCCGCGGCGGCGTCGAGGGAAGCGAGCTCCCGAGCGGCGCCCGGAGCGGGCTCTCTCTCGGCCAGCGCTTTGGCGAACTCCTGGCGGGCATGCTCGAGGTCGCCTCGCCGGCGCGCGGCCAGACCGATCTGATACTCGATCGGCGCCGGAGGCGCGCCCTTGGCCAGCGCCTGGGCCCAATTCCGGCTCGCGTCTGCCGTGCGTCCATCACGCTCGGCGGCGAGCGCGAGCTGCTCCGGCTCGCGCCAGAGCTCTCGAGTTTCGGGCTCGGAGATCGCGTACCGCTCATTCAGAGTTCGGTTGACGGCGAGG
>DATDNV010000078.1:0-2017 GCA_036518075.1 Thermoanaerobaculia bacterium | reverse complement strand
CACCGCGCCTGGCAGGGCGTTCTCTGCCAGATCGGGAAGTCCGACAGGTTTTCCCGCGCCGCGATGCTCGACGAAAGGATCGGAAGGACGAACTCAAATATCCTCATGGCCCCTGAAACACCCCTTCGGCCGTCCCGGTTGCAGCCAAAGCGGGTCTCGGCGAGGTGTACGCTCCCCCGGAAGGCATGGGGCTCCAAGCGGGAAAGCGGCTCGGAACCTACGAAATCCTGTCTCCTCTGGCCTCCGGGGGCATGGGGGAGGTGTACCGAGCGCTTGACACGAAGCTCGGCCGCGAGGTCGCAATCAAAGTCCTTCCGGACCGACTCGCGCAGGATCCCGAGGCGCTCGCCCGTTTCGAGCGGGAGGCCCGGGCGGCAGCCGCCCTTTCCCATCCCAATGTGCTCGGCATCTACGATTTCGGGCGCGACGGTTCGGTAGCCTACGCCGTGCTCGAGCTGCTCGACGGAACGACGTTCCGTGAATGGTTCGCCGCCGGACCGCTGCCGCCGCGAAAGGCGGCCGAAGCGATGATCGGCATCGCGCGCGGCCTGGCCGCGGCCCACGCCCGTGGAATCGTTCACCGTGACGTCAAGCCCGAGAACCTCTTCCGCTCGCGCGATGGAGGAGTCAAGATCCTCGACTTCGGACTCGCCAAGCACGAGCCGGCGGCCGCGGCCGACCTCGCCACGGCCGGGGCGACGGAGCCGGGCGTCGTCCTCGGTACGGTCGGCTACATGGCGCCCGAGCAGGTGAGAGGTTTGCCGGCCGACGCGCGATCCGACATCTTTGCGTTCGGCGCGATTCTCTTCGAGGCGATCGCCGGACATCGGGCCTTTCAGCGGGACTCGAACGCGGAGACGATGGTCGCGATCCTCAAGGAGGAGCCGCCCGAGCTGCCCGAGGAGACCCGTGGGTTGGCGGTCCCGCTCGATCGCATCGCCCGACGATGTCTCGAGAAAGACAAGGAAGAGCGCTTCCAGAACGCGCGGGATCTCGCCTTCGCGCTCGAGGCGTACGCCGGCTACGTTCGTCCAAGCGCCGATTCTCCCAGCGGCAAGCCCGCGGCGGCCGGCCGCCGATCGGTGGCCGTCCTTCCCTTCCAGGACCTCGCGCGCGACGAGCCGGACCCGGATCTCGGCCTCGGCCTCGCGGATGCGACCATCACGGAGCTCGCCCTCCTGCGCTCGCTTCTCGTGAGGCCAACCGCCGCCATCCTTTCGTATCGAACCCGAACGGTTGCTCCCGAAGAAGCGGGCCGCGCTCTCGGTGTGGACGCGGTCGTCGTGGGGAGCTTCCAGCGCGCGGGAGCTCGCCTGCGCGTAACGGTGCAGCTCGTCCGCTCGGAAGACGGCGAGCCTCTCTGGGCTTCCAAGATCGACACATCGCTCGATGACATCTTCGCGATGCAGGATCAGGTCTCGCGCCGGATCGCCGAGGCGCTCGAGGTCGAGCTCACGGCTTCGGACGAGCGTCGTCTCTCCCGCTCGGTGCAGCCGGTCGCCGGAGCGTATGCCCTGTACTTGAAGGGCCGCATCCATCTGCTCGACGAGACCCGCGAGCAGGTCAACGCGGCCATCGACGCGTTCGAACGGGCGCGGGAGATCGATCCTTCTTCCGCTCTTCCCGTCCTGGGGCTGGCGGATGCCTATGCGCGCATGGCCTTCACGTTCGATCCGGACGGCGGCTGGTACGAACGGGCGGTCGCGATGTCCGAGCGCGCCCTCGCCATCGAGCCGGACCTGCCGGAGGGCCGCTACATTCGGGGTCGGCTTCTCTGGAGTCCCCAGCGGGGCTTCGACCATGCCGGCGCGCTCACGGAATTCGCCGCGGCCGCCGCCGGACGTCCGAGTCTGAACGAAGCGCATCACTGGATGGCCAGCGTCCTGCTGCACATCGGAATGTTCCCGGAGGCCGAGGTCGAGTTCGGGCGAGCGCTCGCGATCAACCCGCTCGACTTGATCGCGCTCGTCCACACCGGGCTTCTCCGGCTCTGCGAGGGGCGCTTCCCAGAGGCGGT
>DATDNV010000077.1:0-4515 GCA_036518075.1 Thermoanaerobaculia bacterium | reverse complement strand
TGCACCGAGAAAGAGAGGTCCATGATCTCGACGGGATGCCCGTCGGAGGCGGCGATGTTGGCGAGCGCGCCTTGTGCCAGCAGGTGCAGCCGCCGGCCTCCCGAGAGCACGTATTCCGTGATGTGCTGCCGGACCGCGCGGACCTCGGTCGCGAGCTGTCGAAGCGCGGGCTCGTCGATTTCGTGAGCGAAGTTGCCGGCGTTGGCAAGCAGCGCGCCATCCTTCATGCGCTCGAAGTGCTCGCGGCGCAAAACGCCGATCGACCCGGTGCCGGTGATGAAGATGTCGGTCACGGGCGCCGCACGCTCGAGCGTTGCGACCTCGAAGCCGGCGGCGACCGCCTCGAGCGCCTTGACCGCGTCCACCTCCGCCACCAGAACACGCGCGCCGAAGCCCCGACAATATTGAGCGAGCCCTTGTCCGACCCAACCGTAGCCCGCGACCAGGACGGTCTTGCCCGCCATCAACAAATTCGTCGCCGAAAGAATCGCCGTCAGAGTGGACTGCCCGGTGCCGTACCGGTTGTCGAAGAGATGTTTCGAGCGCGCGTCATTGGCGGCGATGACCGGAATGCGGAGCGCCCCTTCCCGTTCCATCGCTCTCAAACGCAGGATTCCGCTCGTGGTTTCTTCCGAAGCGCCGCGCACTCCGGAGAGCAGGCCGGACCGGTGCTCGTGAAGTCGAGTCACGAGCTCCGCCCCGTCGTCCACGATCAAGTTCGGACCGGAATCGAGCGTGCGCAGCAGGTGCGCGTCGAACGTGTCCGCGTCGGCCCCGTGGATGGCGTGGACCTCGAGCCCGCGGGCGACCAGCGCGGCGGCGACGTCGTCCTGCGTGCTGAATGGATTGCTCCCCGTCACGGCCACCCGCGCGCCCGCCTCCTGCAGCAGCCAGGCAAAATAAGCAGTCTTTGCCTCCAGATGGATCGCAAGCGCGATGCGGCAGCCCTTGAGCGACCCGTCGGAGAGATGACTCTTGCGAAAAGCGTTCAGCGTGTGGGCGTGGCTCTCCACCCATTTGATCTTTCGCTCCCCCTCGGGTGCGAGAGAGCGATCGCGGACGGTGGATGCGGCAGACATGGAAAAAGTCCGCCGATGCTACCATCCGCCGCGCCCGAGATTCCTTCCGACCTCCGTCCGAGCCCTCGGATCTTTCGTTGTCGGTTCTCAAGAAGTTCGCACGATAGACTCCCCGGCCGGAGGTCTGGGATGCGGCCGATGAGTGGAAGACGAGCGGGACTCGCGGCGGCTTCGCTGGGGATCCTGCTCGCGCTCGTCCCGTCAGCCGAGGCGCGGGAGACGTGGATGAAAGACTCAATCGAAAAGCTCGAAAAGGCGATGACCGCAAAGTACGGCGAGGACGCACGCGCGGGAATCGCCCGGGGTTTGAAGCAGATCGGAGAATTCTGGCGCTCGAGCGACGGGAACGCCGAGGCGTTCGAAGCGTTCGTCCGGGAAAATTTCGCCGGGGACGACGCGACGCGCCAGGCGCTCTTTTCGCGAATGGAGTTCGCGCTCGAGTCTCTGGACGGACACATGCTCGAGATCAATCGAGACTTTCGCCGCCAATCGGATCTGGATCTCGGGCCGATCTATCCCTTCGACGAGATCCTCGCCGGCTACGACCCGTCCGCCCACCTGACCGACGATTTCTTCGATAACAAACTCGCCTTTGCTGTTCTTTTGAATTTTCCGTTGACGACGCTGTCTCAACGGCTCGCCGAAGGCGAGAACTGGTCGCGCCGCCAGTGGGCGGAGGCGCGCCTGGCCCAGCGATTCGGAAAACGGGTGCCGGCCGACGTCAACCTCGCGATCGGAAGAGCCGCCTCCGAGGCCGCGCAATACATCGCCGAGTACAACATCTGGATGTACCACCTCGTCGACGACAAGGGCGAACGGCTCTTTCCGGCGAAGCTGCGCCTGCTCTCGCACTGGAACCTCCGCGACGAGATCAAGTCCGACTACGCGGAGGGCAAGACCGGGCTCGCCAAACAGCGCGCGATCCAGAAGGTCATGGAGCGGATCGTCACACAGACGATTCCCGACGCGGTCGTGAACAACCCCAACGTCGACTGGAATCCGTGGACCAACGACGTGCGTCCGGCGGCCATGAAGGACTCGGATGCCGCGGCGCCGGCCGGCCGCAAGGCGGGCAACGCCGCGGAGCCCGACACGCGGTATGCGACGCTGCTCTCGACCTATCGCGCCGCGCGGCTCGCCGACCCGTACTCTCCCACGGCGCCGACCCTGATCGCCCGCCGCTTCGACGAGAACCGGGAGATCCCCGAAGCGCGCGTCCGCCAGATGCTCGAGACCGTTCTCTCCTCGTCCCTGGTTCCGAGAGTCGCCAAGCTGATCTCTCAGAGACTCGGGCGGCCGCTCGAGCCTTTCGACATCTGGTACAGCGGCTTCAAGGCCAAGAGCACGTACTCGGCCGAACAGCTCGACGCGATGATCCGAAAGAAATACCCGACACCCGAGGCCTACAAGAAGGACATTCCCCATCTGCTCGTCGGCCTCGGGTTCTCGCCGGAGCGAGCGCAGTACCTGGCCGACCACATCGTGGTCGATCCCGCCCGGGGATCCGGGCACGCCATGGGAGCGCAGCGGCGCGACGACAGGGCGCACCTGCGCACGCGCGTCGAGAAGGACGGGATGAACTACAAGGGGTTCAACATCGCCGTGCACGAGATGGGGCACAACGTGGAACAGACCTTCTCGTTGAACGACGTCGATTCGACGCTCCTCGCGGGAGTGCCCAACACCGCCTTTACCGAGGCGCTCGCGTTCGTTTTCCAGGGACACGATCTCGAGCTCCTCGGCCTCGCTTCGCCCGACGCCCGGGCCCAGGCGGCGAAAACGCTGAACGACTTCTGGGGAACCTACGAGATCGCCGGCGTGGCCCTGGTCGACATGGGCGTCTGGCACTGGATGTACGACCACCCCGAGGCCACTCCGGCCGAGCTCAAGGAGGCGACGCTCGCGATTGCTCGCGACATCTGGAATCGGTACTACGCTCCGGTCTTCGGCCGCAAGGACGTCGTCTTACTCGCCATCTACTCGCACATGATCGATTCGTTTCTGTATCTGCCCGACTATCCGATCGGACATCTGATCGCCTTCCAGATCGAGCGGCAGATGGAGAAAGCGGGCCACATCGGTCCGGAGTTCGAACGGATGGCGCGGATCGGAAACATCGCGCCGGATCTCTGGATGAAGCAGGCGACCGGAGCGCCGGTCGGACCGGACGCTTTGCTCGCGGCGGCGGAGAAGGCGCTGCCGGAGATTTTGCGCTCCTCGACATCCTCTCGCTAGCGGACGAGTCTTCACTTTCTTTTCATCGGATTTCGCTGCGGGCGAAATCCGCACCGCGTGAACCCGTCTTTCGTTTCGCTGACGGCGAAATACTCGGCGCATTCGCCGAGAGCCGCTGGCCTTATTCTTGCGGAGGAAAACGCTCAGAGCCGAGAGCTCGAGGAGCAAGCACATGGTCGTTCTGGAAGACTTCACCAAGTTCCGAATCGGTCGCGACATCCCGCTGGAAGGTCAGGTCCTGCGCTGCCCGCGATGCGGGCGGCCGGGAGTCGCGCAACCTTCCGGGTTCAACGGGCCGATCTACGTCCACGCGCAGACATCCGAGATCATCGGCGACGGAATGCGGACCGAGCCGCAGGACTGCTGCTCCCTTCCTCGACCCTAAGACCTCCGACGTCTCCCCCGGTTCAACACCCGCGCCTTCTACGGGATAGACTGGCGTCTGCCTTCGCTGACGAGGGCCATTCAACCGTAGAAAGGAAATCGGCGATGAAGAGGATCTTTCCCCTGGCGTTATCCGGAATCCTGCTGATCGTGCTCGTCTCCCGAGCGGACGAAGAGAAGAAGGACACGTCGAAAATGGAAAAAACCGCCAGCGGCCTGAAGTACGAGGACGTCGTCGTCGGCAAGGGCCCCCAGCCCAAGCCCGGCCAGATCTGCGTCATGAACTACACCGGGTGGCTCTGGGTCAATGGCGCCAAGGGCCAGAAGTTCGACAGCTCGCTCGACCGGGGGAAGCCTTTCAAGTTCCCGATCGGCCAGGGCCGCGTGATCAAGGGCTGGGATGAGGGAGTCGCGACGATGAAGGTCGGCGGCAAGCGCAACCTCCTGATTCCGCCGGCTCTGGGATACGGCTCCCGCGGCGCCGGCGGAGTCATTCCGCCCGACGCGACTCTCTATTTCGAGGTCGAGCTTCTCGGGGTCGAATAGGGGCTCGCCGGCGGATTCCTCCCTCGCGGGGACGGAGCGGCTCGCGATTAGAAAGCGAGGGCGCTGCCGCTCCTCCGCTCGGCGGACGCAGAACCTCTCACACCGCCGGAACACTTTCGGCGCGTCCGCCGAGAGGCCCCGCTGCGGGAGAAATCCGCCGCTCGCGGCGGGGGGCACGAACCTAGAGGTTCGCTCGGGGCGCGAGGCGCACACCGTGATTTCACTCCGAAACGGAGATTGAGGATTGAAATCGGGTGACGAGCAGTATCGG
>DATDNV010000076.1:0-6654 GCA_036518075.1 Thermoanaerobaculia bacterium | reverse complement strand
GAAGCCCACGAGGGTCAGGCCCGCCGTCTGGGCGAGCTCGACGGCCAGGCTTGAGGGCGCCGAGACCGAGGCGACGATCGGTATCCCTGCGGCGTACGCTTTTTGAACAATTTCGAAGCCGGCACGGCCCGAAACCAATAGAACTGTGTTGGATAGCGGCAATTCCTCGCTCAGGAGGGATGCTCCAACGAGTTTGTCGGTCGCATTATGGCGGCCGATGTCCTCCGCGATCCTCCGGATCGAGCCGTCGATCTCGAAAAGAGCAGCCGCGTGGAGACCCCCGGTCTTCGAAAAGATCGATTGCCGCTCCCGAAGGCGTTCCGGAAGGCCATAGAGATAGGTCGGCGGGACCCGAAGGGAAGAAGCCAGCGGAGGCCGGTCCGCCGGGATGACATTCTCGATCGACGTCTTTCCGCAGACACCGCAGGCGGAGCCCATGACGGTGCCGCGCTGAAGCTTGCCGGCCCTCTCGAAGGCTTCCGGAGCGAGCGTCGCGATGAGAACGTTGGCTCGAAGATCGGGATCGATGCGAGGGTCGGCGGGACGGGTCAGCGAGAGGAGGTCCGCGCGCTCCTGAAGGACTCCCTCGGCGTAAAGCAGGCCCGTGGCGAGATCCTCGTCGGCTCCCGGCGTACGCATCGTGGTGACAAACGAGGTGGCGGCCGCATTCGACTCCGCCCGAACGCGGATCTCGAGCGGCTCTTCGACGGCGAGATCGTCCTCCCGTTCCATCTCGGAATCCGCTTCCCGCGTGCGAATGCGCACTCTCTCCGTCGGATTCATCGCGCGATGGTACGCCCGTTCCCGGCCTCGACTCGTCATGCCACGGGGCGATAATCGGGCAGGTGCTTGCCTCCCTTGATGTGGTGAAAGCCGGGAGTCTCCCGAATCAAGACGTAGATGTAGTCGACGGGAGCTCCGATGGTCTCGTGAACGACGCGAGTGATCTCCCGCGCCAAAGCCTCTTTCTGCTCCGCCGTGCGCCCCTCGCGGATGTCACATTGAATGATCGGCATCTCTTCCTCCTGCGACAGTCGGTGTCTGTGTTCGGAATTCGGCCAGAGTTCTATTCGCAAGCGTTTGGGGACGTTTCCCCTCGGAATGTCTCCCGGTCGGTTGGAAGCGTCCAGGCGGCGAGCGCGCCCACGATCGGGACGAAGATGAGCACGCTCACTGCCGCGCGCAGACCATGCAGATCCGCGACGCGGCCGAGGATGGGAGCGGCCAACCCTCCCAGGGTGACCGCGAGACCAATCGTCACGCCGGATGCGGTTCCCACGCGAGAAGGAAGGTACGCCTGTCCCATCACCGTCATCACGGAAAAAGGCGCGTACAGCGCCAGGCCGATCAGGACCAGGAGAGCCAGCGCGACGGCCGCGCTGGAGACCGAAACGAAGGCCAAAAGAAGCGGCACCAGAGCTGCGAGAGAACCGAGGACGACGATGCGGCCCCCAATCTGGTCTGCGAGCCACCCGCCGCCGAGCGTTCCCGCGACCCCCGAAAGCAGCATGATCGTTAACGCCGCGGCGCCGGCCCCCTTTGAACGGCCAAAGACATTGATCCAGTAAAGCGGGATGAAGGTGTTGAGCCCGTAGAACACGACGGCGCGGCTGACGACCGCTCCGGTCAATCGCGAAAAGGGAGCCCAGCGGTCGGATGCCCGCGGCATGGAAACGGCGGATCTCCTGGCCTGCTCGTCGCTCGAGATTCCTCGGGAGGTGAGAAGCAGAACCAGAGCCATCGCGACGGCGGGAAAGACGAGAACGATCGTTCCGCGCAGTCCCCAGGCGAGCTGGATCGGAGTCGCAAGGGCGGGGCCGATGGCAAAGCCGAGATTCCCGCCGACGGCGAACAGGCTCATGGCGGTCCCGCGGCGCGCTCCCGAGCTGGCGTGAACCTGCCGCGCGGCTTCCGGATGAAACGCCGCGACGCCGATCCCGCTCGCCGCCGCCGCCGCCAGCGCGAGCGCGTACGTTGGAGCAACACCGGTCGCGGCGACGCCCAGGCCTGCGAGGAGAAGCCCCCCGGGGACGAGCCACGGAGCGCTCTGCCGGTCCGTCAGCTGTCCGAAGAGAGGCTGAAGCACCGAGGAGGCCAGGTTGCCCGCGAAAACCAGTCCGGCCGCCGCCGCGATCGTAAAGCCGCGCTCGGCGATGAAGAACGGGATCAGGGCCGGTATGACCCCCTGGTTGACGTCGTCGAACAGGTGGGCGGCCGAGAGCAAAGCGATCGCACGGGATCGCATCAGTGGGGCCCCGGCGAGGCGGGCGAGGCGGACCGGTGAATATGCATCAGGGCCTCCAACGTCGATGGCGTTGAGATTCTGTCCGCATGTAGAAATATAGTGTCGGCCCAGCTCATTCGGCCACAGGGAGGTTTTCGATGAAAAGGACCTGGCTTTGGGGACCGGCTCTCCTGTTGGCGGCGCTTCCCGCGCTCGCGGCCGACACGATCGTGTTCGGCGCCGCGATCTCGATCACGGGCAAGACGGCCAAGGAAGGGGAGTACACCCGGGACGGATACCAGTTTGCGATCGACAAGATCAACGAGATGGGGGGCATTCAGGTCGGAGGTAAGAAATATACCGTCGCGCTCAAGTACTACGACGACGAGACGAAGCCCGAACGAACGGCCCAGCTCCTCGAAAAGCTGATCAACGAAGACAAGGTCAATCTGCTGCTCGGTCCTTACGGGTCGTCCCCGACCGGCACGGCCGCTCCGATCGCGGAGAGATACAAAGTCCCGATGGTCGAGGCCAACGGCGCCGCGGAGAGCGTCTTCTCCAAGGGCTACACCTACAGCTTCATGATTCTGTCTCCCGCCAAGCTCTATCTGAGGGGCATCATCGACGTGATTCGCTCCAAGGACCCGGCCGTGAAAACGATCGCCTTGCTCGGCGAGAACGAATCCTTCTCGAAAGAGGTCGCCCAGGGGGCGGCGGAATACGCCAAAGAGAAGGGGATGGAGGTCGTTTACGAGGAGCTCTATCCCTCCAACACGCAGGACGTGAGTGCGCTGCTGACGGCGATCAAGGGAAAGAACCCGCAAGTCATCCTGGGCTCGGGTCACCTCCAGGATTCCCTGCTCATCGTCAAGCAGGCGCGGGACCTGAACGTTTCGCCGAAGGCGATGGGATTTTCGGTCGGGCCCTCCTCGCCCGAGTTTCGAGCGAATCTGGGCAAGAGCGCCGACTACATCTACGGCGCAACCCAGTGGACGGAAGCGCTCCGCTACAACGGCAACGATCCGTGGAAGACGCCGAAGGCTTTCGGGGACGCCTTTCGCGCGAAGCACCCGGACTACAAAGTCATCCCCTATCAGGTCGCCGAGTCGGCCGTCGCCGTGATCGCCTACCAGAAAGCGATCGAGAAGGCGGGCAGCCTCGATCCGACCAAAGTGCGCGACGCTCTGGCGGCGATCGATCTCTCGACGTTCTACGGCCGCGTGAAGTTCGACTCGCGCGGAGTCAACACATTCAAGCCGATGGCGGTCGAGCAGTATCAGCCGGACGGCAACAAGTACACGGTCTGGCCGGCCGACGTCGCCGAGAAAACCGCGCTTTATCCGATGCCGCCGTGGGATAAGCGATGAGAACGCTTTCAGCTGTCAGCTCGCAGCTCTCAGCCAAATCACTCGGCCTCGAGAGATTATGTCAGATCTGATATAGCCCATTGTACCCGATGAGCTTAGTCCGGTTGTCTGGCTGAAGCTGAAAGCTGTGAGCTGAAAGCTCCATGTCCTCTGCCGAGCTCGGCCAGATCGCGGTCAACGCGCTTCTGCTTTCGGGAATCCTCGCGCTCGTGGCGCTGGGCTTCTCGCTCGTCTGGGGAATCATGAACATCGTCAATCTGTCGCACGGCGCGTTGATCGTCGTCGGGGCGTATCTCGCCTATGGACTGCACGAAGCGCTCGGGGTCGATCCGTTCCTCTCGATTCCGATCGCGATGGCCGTTCTCTTCTCGCTCGGCTATCTCATCCAGCGCAGCCTCATCAACCAGATCATCCGCGCGCCCCTGCTGGCAACCTTCCTCCTGACCTTCGGGCTCGAGATCCTGATCGTCAACCTGATCAACTTCTTCTTCAAAGCCGATACGCGCTCGGTGACGCTGGGTTACAGCGGCAGAGGGTGGGAAATCGGCAGCGTTCGCATTCCGTTCGTGCGCCTGGGCGCGCTCGTCGTTTCGCTCGCTCTCGTCCTGGCTCTCGGCGCGTTCTTGAACCGAAGCCGCGCGGGCCGCGCGATCCGCGCCACCGGAATGGACATCGACGCCGCGCGGCTCACCGGCGTGCGCGTGGGCGCGATCTACGCGTTGACGTTCGGGATCGGCGCCGCGCTCGCGGGCGCCGCGGGGGCCTTGTTGTCCATGATCGTCCCCTTCGATCCCAACATCGGGGGGCCGTATACGGAGAGGGCATTCGTGATCTGCGTGCTCGGAGGTCTGGGTAACGTGGTCAACGTCCTGATCGGAGCAGCCATCTATGCCGTCGTCGAGGTGTTTGTGGGCTCGCGGCTTCCGGCGCTGTCTCAGGCGATCACGTTCGCGATCCTCGTGATCGTGCTCGTCATTCGACCGCAGGGGATCGCGGGCAAGCCGGCCTGAAAGTTCGACGGAACGCGAGAGTGAGTAAGGCGCTCCGGCTGCTGCTCCTCGCCGCGGTTCTCGGCGGCCTGTTGCTGCTGCCGCGGTTCATCACCTCTTACAAGCTGCTGACCTACACGAGCGTTCTCTGCCTGGCGCTCATGGCACAGGGGTGGAACTTCATCGGCGGATACACGGGGTACGCCGCATTCGGCAACGTCGCGTTCTTCGGAATCGGCGCCTACACGACCGGCCTGTTGATGCTCTCCCGATGGCGCCTCACCTTTTTCCCCGCAATGATCGCCGGTGCCGTTCTCGCGGCGGCGGTCGCGGTGGTGATCGGGTTGCCGATCCTCCGGCTCAAGGGCCACTACTTCGCGATCGCGACTCTCGGAGTCGCCGAAGCCATGCGCGAGATCGCCGGGGCATGGGACAGCCTGACCGAGGGCGCCACCGGCATCGACCTGCCGGTCCGGAGCGACAACACCTTCTTCTACTACGTCGCTCTGGCCCTCGTCGCCGCCGGAGTCCTGGCGACGGCGGCTCTGGAGAGATCCAAGCTGGGCTACGGCTGGCTCGCCATTCGCGAGGATCAGGACGCGGCGCGGATGCTCGGAATCCCGACGACCCGATTCAAGGTCGCGGCGTACGCCCTCTCGGCCGTGTTCGCCGCGTTTGCCGGAGCGATCGTGGCGTACCAGAACATTCACGTCGCTCCCAACGACTTCTTCAAGATCGAGTACACGCTTCAGATGATCATTGCGTGCGTGATCGGCGGCGCCGGGACCGTGTGGGGACCGGTGGTCGGCGCGGCGATCTATCAGCTTCTCTCCACGTTCGTCTGGAGCCACTTCCTCGAGCTGCACCCGACCGTTCTGGGCGCGATCATCGTCCTGTTCGTCGTCTTTCTCCCGCGCGGGCTGATGGATCTCGTCCGCCGGCTGATCCGGGGTCAGCGGATCGGCCGCGACATGCTCCTCGCCAACGTGCGCGCGAGCCGGATCGAGTGAGGCATGGCAATACGACGGTCGAGGTTCTCCCGTTTCTTCGAGGTCATACAACGACGCTTGTCCTCGGAGTCCTTCGTCCTCGGTCCTCAGTCCTCGGTCGGGGCCCGCGGCAGTCAGATTCTTTTTTTGACTGAGGACTCCGGATTGCGGACTGAGGGCTCGAGCGGCAAGTTCCTCAATACCTCGATTTCGACAAGCAGGATCCCAGTCTGATGAGCGCGAGTCCTCCTGCCCTTCTCGAAGCCAAGGGCCTGACCAAGCGCTTCGGCGGCTTGACCGCGGTATCCGGCGTCGATCTGACGATCCGGCGCGGCGAGATCCTCGGAGTGATCGGACCCAACGGGGCCGGGAAGACGACGCTCGTCAACTGCGTGACCGGGCTCGACCGGTTCTCGGAGGGAACGGTCCTGTTCAAGGGAGAAGAGATCACGCGGCTGCCCGCCTACGCGATCGGTCGGCGGGGCATCGCCCGCACGTTCCAGGTGGTCAAGCCGCTCAAGGAGCTGTCGGTGCGCGACAACGTCGCCGTGGGAGCGATGTTCGGCGCTCGAGGGCGGGAGAGAACCGCCCGGCAGGCCAGGGATCGGGCAGGCGAGATCCTGACGCGGGTGGGCCTCGGGCACCGCATCACGCACCGCGCCTCCGACCTGACGATTCCCGACCTGAAGCGGCTCGAGCTCGCGAAAGCGCTCGCGATGGATCCCGAGATTCTCTTTCTCGACGAAGTCATGGCCGGTCTCAATCCGTCCGAGATCGAGAAAGCGATGGAGCTGCTCCTTCAGATCGGCCGCGAAGGAGTCACGCTCTTCGTCATCGAGCACGTGATGCGGGCCATCATGGGGATTTCCGACCGCCTCCTGGTCCTTCACTACGGCAAGAAGATCGCGGAGGGCAAACCGAAGGAGATCGTCGAGAGTCCGGCGGTCATCGAGGCCTACCTGGGGGAGCGCTTTGCGCGACGAGCCCGGGCCACAGGGCGCCCCGAGGGGCTGACGCCGCAGGGCGTGTTCCTGGCGCCGAGTGCTCCGCCCGCGACGGAACCGCTGCTCGAAATCAAGGATCTG
>DATDNV010000075.1:0-3412 GCA_036518075.1 Thermoanaerobaculia bacterium | reverse complement strand
CCTCGATCCAGAACGATGCCCCCCTGTTCGGGGAGGGTCTCGGGCTCGATTCGATCGACGCCCTCGAGCTCGTGCTGGGCCTCGAGCAGGAGTTCGGAATCAAGGTTCAGGACGAGGAGGTCGGCGTCAAGGCGTTCGCCTCCGTGGACGCGCTCTGCGATTTCATCGAGCAGAAAAAGATCGCCTGATGACTCCGACCCCGCTTCCTCACACCTACCCGTTTCGATTGGTCGACGTCACCTCCGTCGAGCCCGAGGGCGGCACAGAGGCTTCCTGGCAAGGCCGCGTCGAAGCGCGTCTCTCGGCCGGCTCATGGGCGGGGCGCGACGGACAGCCCTTACCGGCGTCTCTTCTCGCGGAAGCGATTGCCCAGGCGGCGTTGCTCCTCCAGGGAGGCGATCCGGAGATCGGGCGGCGCGGCTTTCTCGCGGGCGTCGACGGATTCGAAGTAACTCATCCTCCCCGTGCGGGAGACACGCTCTCGATCTCGGTCCGGATGGCGGCTCGGTTCGGACCGGTCTTGAAGTTCGAGGGGGAGATCCGGAGCTCCGGTCAGGAGGTCGCGCGCGGAGCGATCCTCGTCCGGCAGGGCGAGCCATGAAGAGTTCGGGACAGGGGTTGTGATGGTCGCGCCGCCCATCAAGGTAGGAAGGGAGCGCCGCAACGGCCACTCGGTCATCCGGCTTCGCGGCGCGATCAACCTCGGCGAAACGACGCAGACTCTGGCGACCGAGCTCGACCATGCCGAGAAAGAACCCGCGGGAGGAACGGTCGTCGACCTCTCGGACGTACGGAGCCTCGACTCGACGGCGCTGGGGCTTCTGGTCGGGTCATTGAGGCGGCTGCGCGCCGCGGGACGAGAGATCGTTCTCGTCAACCCGGGCGAGCATGTCGCCACGCTTCTTCGGATGACACAGCTCGATTCGGTCTTCCCGGTCCGCAAGACCGTGGCGGAGGGATTGGAGCTTCTGGGGCAGGCGAAAGGCGAGAAGGATCGGAGTGGACCCGTCAAACGGGTTTGAGTGCACGCGGGAGCCTCCTCACCGGTTCGCGCTCGGTGAGCGGATCCGTACGCGGTCGGGCATTCTCGTCACCCTCAAGAGGCTGGACGCCCCATATCCTCCCCGCGAGATCTTCATCACGAACCGGGAGATGAAGATGGGATACGACGACGTCTACAAGGCCTGCTACGTGTGCGTGGACCAGGGGCTCAAGGAAACTGCGATCGTGCTGCCCAAGTCGGAGATCGAAGCCGGGCTACCGGCGGCATAGTCCGGGTCTTCTCCGCCCGTCTGCCCGTCCGAGCGTTATGTCAGATCTGACATAGAGCTCAACGTGCCGGCTTCTTATCCGCAAGGCAGGTTGCGTCTTCCTTGACGCGATAGAGCCTGGCCGGCCCGCTTCGCGCTACGAGCTCGATGCAGTCGCCGAGAGCGTCGAGCACCGGCTGCAGGTGCCGGGTGTCGGCTCGGTAGACGATCTTCGTGACGTGGAGGCGGCGAAGCTCGGCTTCCCAGGCGCGCGCGTCGTCTCCCGCCGCAGGCAGGTCGATGTCTCGAATCACGAATTCCGCCGGGCAGTGAAAGCGGTCCCACTCACCAAGCAGCAGAACGCGATCGCCGTTCCGGACGTCCTTCCAGAGAGGGTAGGCAGGAAGGTAGGCAGTCAGACCCCGCTCGGTCGAGACTCGGCCGAGAGCCATCTTGCCGTCGAGCGCCGCGCCGAAGAACTGGGCGGGGAAGCCGATGGCAAGCAGAGAAACACCGATCCCAGCCGCGGCGCCGATTCGCCCGCGGAAGTTTCCGGTCGCGTGCGACAGGCCGAGCGCACCGAAGACGGCATAGAGAGGATAGAGCGGAATCAGGAACCGGATCGACGGAGAGATGAGCTTCGCTGCTGAAAGCACGTACCACGGCACGACGGCGGCGAAAGCGGCGGCGAGGAAAAGAAGAATCGTGCGCCGATTCCAACCGATCAGGCCGAGCAGCAGCAGAAGCGGGATGAGACCGAGGACCCCGCTTCCCTCTCTTCCGAACCACACCGATTCGAACGTCCGATCGTAGGGAAGCCGGAAAAACTCGACAGCGCCGGAAGGCGCGGTTCGAGTCCAGGGCCGCGGCGCCGCGCCGGCCGGACCCATGTGCGGCGTCGAGCCCTGAACCACCGGATCCGAATAGGGTGACAAGAAGAATCCGAAACGGGCCTGGCTCCACGCGAGCCATGGCAGGAGAGGGATTGCGGCGAAAAGGGCGAACGCGAGGAGAGTCCGCCCCTGAGCGCGCGGACGGCGCGGCAGAAGGATGAGAAGCGCGACTCCGCCCCAGAGCGCGAAGATCTTCGTCGTGATTGCGCCGCCAAAGAGAAAACCAGCAAGCCGGCCGCGTCGGTGTTCGCCTTCCCGCGGGATCAGCTCGGCGGCGGCGGCCGTCAGGAGGAGCGCGGCCGGGAGGTCCGCGAGAGTTTCTTTGAGCTGCGCGCAGATTACGGGAACCGCGGCCAATGCGAGCAAAACGAGAGAAACCGGGAACCGCGGCCTGAGCCGCCGGGCGAGCGTGGCCGCGGATGCGAAGGCGGCCAGACCGACGAAGAAGTGAAGGAGGCGGACGGCGCGTTCGCCTCCGGCGAGAAAGGCACCGCCGAGAAATGTCTCGTAGCTGTGCCACAGGGAGGTCTCGAAAATGTTCGGGAGCGGGGCCACGCGCCCGCGGGTCGCGAAATCCCGGATTTCGGGAAAGTGGTAGGCGACCGAGTCGAAGAAAACGTCAGGCCGCAGCGCGCCGAGAAAGCTCGCTCCGATCCCGGCCACCACGACCGACAGCCAGAGAGCCTCGATGGCCGAGAATTTCAGCCCGGCCATCTCGGCCGCTTGTGCTCGAACCCGGCGCGCGAGCGGCGGTACCTGGCGGACGCAGGTCAACACGAAGAAGACAGCGGCGACGGTCAGAGGAAAAGGCCGCGCGAGCCCGGCCTCTCCGAAGAGCATCAGGAAAATGCCGAGTGTCACGACACCCGCGGCAATCGAAGTGGAGATTTCGCCTTCCTTCGCATCCCGCCCGCGCAGGCGCCGGCAGATCCCGTCGCCGGCGAGAAGCGTCAAGGTGATGACCCCCGCAGCGACGGCGGCGGCGAGTGCATACCGGGAGATGACGATCAGGAGCGCGGTCCCGATCCCCAGCACGACCGCCGTCGCTTTCGGCCACTTCCAAATTCCGAGAAAGAGAACACCCAGGGCCGCGGCGAGCGCTCCGGCGCCGCCCGCAATCGCGGAGGAGCTATGCGTCTCCCGAAGACGCGACGTGTATTCGGCGAGATTCGGCAGCCCTCGGGCGAAGATCGCTGCGGCGACGATGACGACGGCTGCAGACGATGCGGACTGGCGGCGCGCGCCGCGGCTATTGGAGTTGTGCAGTTC
>DATDNV010000074.1:0-2693 GCA_036518075.1 Thermoanaerobaculia bacterium | reverse complement strand
ACGCCCCGCACGTCCGCCTGGCCGCCGAGCTTCCCCTCCGTGCCGACCTCGCGCGCCACGCGCGTGACCTCCGACGCGAACGACCGCAGCTGATCCACCATCGTGTTGATCGTGGCCTTCAGCTCGAGGAACTCGCCCTGGACGTCGACCGTGATCTTCTTGGTGAGGTCCCCTTTGGCGACCGCGGTCGTCACGGCCGCGATGTTCCGCACCTGGCCCGTCAGGTTGCCCGCCATCAGGTTCACGTTCTCCGTCAGATCTCTCCAGGTTCCGGCGACGCCCTTGACCCTGGCCTGACCGCCGAGCTTCCCCTCCGTCCCGACCTCGCGTGCCACGCGCGTGACCTCCGAAGCGAACGAGGACAGCTGATTCACCATCGTATTGACGGTCCGGGCCGTCCGCAGGAATTCGCCGCGCAGCGGCCGACCGTTGCGCTCCAACGCCATCGTTTGCGAAAGGTCCCCTTTGGCGACCGCGCCGATCACGCGCGCGGTCTCGCTGGTCGGATGAACGAGGTCGGAGATGAGCGTGTTGACCGATTGCACCGATTCGGCCCAGGAACCCGAGACGTCACCGAGAGAGGCCCGTTCAGCGATCCGCCCCTCCCTGCCGACCGAACGGGACAGCCGCTCGAGCTCCTGGCTCATACGCTGGTTGAGCTCGACGACCTGATTGAACGCGTCTGCGATCTTGCCGTCGAGCCCGATCCAGTGCTCCGGGAGCCGCACGTCGAGAGAGCCCCGCTTCAGGCTCGTGAGCGCAGCCAAAAGCTGCTGACGGTCCAGGTCGTCGCGGAAGGAGGAGCCGCGGCGCAGGCGGGCCAATGCGGGAGCGCGAAGTCCCCCGCCCGCGCGGCCGCCATCGCGCCCGGACGACGCAGAAGATGATTCGCTTTTCATCGGGTTTCCTTTCTCAACAAGGGCCGAACGCGGACCGGCTGTCGAGGAGGGAGCGCCGGTTCATCCGGGCCGCCAGGAGAACGCATGAACGGGGCTTCCTTCGAATTCACGGCTTTATCGATCGTCCGGTTAGAGCAAAAACCGGGCCAGCCCTTCAGGGCGCCGACAGGGATGCCGCGATTCGGAGATGGCGTTGGCGCACGCCTAGCGAGCGTCCGGCGTTTGGGAGGGAAGGCCGAACGCGGCTGATGGCAGGCGGACCGTGGCCTGGGTTCCCTTTCCCAGCTCGCTTCGGAACGTCAGCGTGCCGCCATGCCTCTCCACGATCTCGCTCGCGAACGCGAGTCCGAGCCCGAGGCCGGGATAGTTCTCCCGCGAAGCATTGCTGGCCCGGAAGAAGCGTCGCGTCAGCAACGGAATCTCCTTTGGCGGAATGCCGATTCCGGGATCCTCGAAGGAAACGCGGTGCATTCCATCCTCGCTGGAAAGCGAGATCCGAATGGTTCCGCCGAGCGGCGAGTACTTGACCGCGTTGTTCAACAGGTTCGTGAAGACCTGCTCGAGCCGCATCCGGTCCGCCCAGACCCATCGGGCTTCATCGGCGCCCGAGTACTCGATGACGTGCCGACGCTCCACGCGAACGGGATCCCCGACCCGCCACCGAAGATCGACGACGCGGCGCACGAGATCGCCCAGCTCGAGATTCTCCAGGGAGAGCTCCAACTCGCTCAGCCGGGTCGACCGCGAAAGATCGTCCACGAGCCGCTCCATCCGGCTGATCTGGGCATCCATCCGGGCGAACGTCTCCGGCGTGCTCGGAACTCCGCGGGCCGCCGACCGCCGCAGGACCTCGACGAAGATTCGCATCGAAGACAAGGGCGTTCGCAGCTCGTGAGCCATCATCCGAAGAAACGTGGTCGGGTCGTCGCTTCCCTCCGGCTCCGGAACCTCGAAGCACATGGATATGTAGCCGCCGACTTCGCCTCCCGTCTCGAAAAAGGGAACCGTCACGTCGCGCACGCGCCGGAAGACCCCGTCATGCCGCCGAAGACGGTACTCGATGGGTATGGGCGCGCGTCCGAAACTCGCGCGGTGCTCCAGGTACTCAGGCAGATCGTCGGGATGGAGACAACTCGCCCAGCCCCTGCCGATCTGATCCTCGAATGCTCGTCCCGTGAAGCGAAGCCAGCTCTCGTTGACGTAGTCGCACCGCGCCTCGCGGTCCGTGCGGCGGACCAGAACCGGGCCGTGATCGAGCAACGAGTGACATTGATCGGCTGGGAGGGAAGGTCGGCCGGTCGCCGGTATCACGAGACTCCGGAGCTCGGCGCCATCGTCTTGCGCACGGCTTCGAAGAGCTCGAGCGGCTGAATCGGTTTTCGAAGGACAGCGGCCGCCTGTTTCGGACGGGCATCGCTGGAAGCGGTCAAGACGAGAACCGGAATCTGAGAGAGACTCGGATAGCGAATGCGCTCTCTGAGGAATTGCCAACCGTTCATCAGCGGCATCATCAGGTCGAGCACGATCAGGTTGGGCCTTTCCTTGTCGCCGAGCAGCTTCGAGAGAGCCTCGAGCCCGTTGGGCGCCGCCCGAACGCGATAACCCTCGTCCTCGAGCGCTTCTGAAAGAGCCGCTTGAAGGTCCTCATCGTCCTCGACGATCAAAATCGTCGCCATGAGAACACTGGAAGGCAAGTCCGGTGCCAGACCAGGGGTTTCGGAGATCAGGGACTCCTCGAGGTCAAAGCGGGAATTCCGATCCGCGCGGACCAAGCGACGAAAGCGCTTCCGGAAC
>DATDNV010000073.1:0-4918 GCA_036518075.1 Thermoanaerobaculia bacterium | reverse complement strand
TATCTCTTCTTCCTCGCGTCGACCGACGCGGGTCCGGTTCGCAACTGGTTCTCGCTCGAGAACGAGGACCTGGAGACCAAGAGCTCGATCTACCTGGCCGTGCTGCGCAAGGACCTTCCGTCTCCGCTCGTCAAAGAGAGCGACGAGGAGAAAGCGGCCGCCGCCGCCGAAGAGGCCGCGAAGGGCAAGAAGAAAGGGGTCGACGAAGCCGACAAGGAGAAGAAGGAGGAGGGCGGCAGGGAAGACGCGAAGTCCGACGAAAAGCCGAAGCCCCCTCCGCCCGCCGCGCCGGTGACCGTCGACTTCGACGGAATCCAGTATCGGATTCTGGACGTGCCGGTGCCGGCGGCCGAACTTTCGTCCTTGCAGGCGGGAGCGGCGGGCCAGATCTTTTTCCTGCGGACCGCGGACGGAAAGTCGGCACTCCAGCGCTTCGACCTGAAGGACCGCAAGACGGAGACCCTCCTGGCGGAGGCCAACGAGTTCCAGATCTCGGCCGACACGAAGAAAGTCCTCTACCGCGTCAAAGACAGCTGGACCATCGCTCCGACTGCAGGCAAGAAAATCGACATGGATCAGGCGAAGAAGCTCAAGGTCGACGCGATCGAGGTCAAGATCGATCCGCGCGCCGAGTGGCCGGAAATGTTCGAAGACGCCTGGCGCATCAACCGGGACTATTTCTATGACCCCCACATGCACGGTGTCGACTGGAAGGCCATCCACGACAGGTACGCGCAATTCCTTCCCCACCTGACCGTGCGCGAAGACCTCAATCGCGTGATTCAGTGGATGCTCTCGGAGCTTTCGGTCGGCCATAGCTACATCACCAACCGCGGCGACAAGTTCGAGGAGACCAAGACCGTGCCGGGAGGTCTGCTCGGCGCCGACTACACGATCGAAAACGGCCGCTACCGATTCCAAAAGGTCTACGGAGGGTTGAATTGGAATCCGGAGCTCCGGTCGCCGCTGACCGAGCCCGGGGTCAACGTCAAGGCGGGCGAGTATCTGCTTGCGGTCGGAGGCCGGGACGTCGCCCCTCCGGCCAACCTCTACAGTTTCTTCGAGAACACTTCGGGCAAATTGATCGAGATCACGGTCGGGCCCAATCCCGACGGCAAAGGCTCTCGCACCGTTTCGGTCGTTCCGGTCGAAACCGAGCTGGCGCTGCGCAACCGCGACTGGGTCGAAAGCAACCTGCGAAAGGTGAGCGCTGCGACGGAGGGCCGAGTCGCTTACGTCTACGTGCCCAACACCGCCACGCTCGGGCACACCTACTTCAAGCGCTACTTCTACCCTCAGGCCTACAAGGACGCGGTCATCATCGATGAGCGGTTCAACGGTGGAGGCTCGGTGGCGGATTACTACATCGACGTTCTCCAGAAAAAGCTGATCGCCTACTGGGTGATGCGCTACGGCGCCGTCATGAAGACCCCCTCCGCCTCGATCCAGGGACCCAAGGTCATGATCGCGGACGAGTCCGCGGGCTCGGGCGGGGACCTCCTGCCCTGGATGTTCCGACGCTTTCAACTGGGGCCGGTCGTCGGTACCCGCACGTGGGGCGGTCTCATCGGGATCCTCGGCTTTCCGGAGCTGATGGACGGCGGCGCGATCACGGCTCCCAACCTCGCGTTCTGGGATCCGGAGAAAGGCTGGACCGTCGAGAACGAAGGCGTTCCTCCGGACATCGAGGTCGAGCAGACGCCGGCCGACGTGATCGCGGGGCGAGACCCGCAGCTCGAGCGGGCCATCCAGATCGTGATGGACGAGCTCAAGAAGAATCCTCCGGCAGCGCCCAAGCAGCCAGCCTATCCGGTCAAGACGTTCACCGACACGGGCCGATGAGAATCGAGTGGCGAATCTCCTGAAAGCTTTCCTGGCCGGCTTTCTCTCGACACTGATTTTTCACCAGGGAGTTCTGGCTCTCCTCCATGCGGCGGGCGCCATCGACCGAAAGCCGTTCGCAATGACGCCGACCGCGCCGCTGGGAGTGCCGGCGGCGATCTCTCTCGCGTTCTGGGGAGGGATCTGGGGAATCCTTCTGTGGCTCGCGATTGGATCCGCCGGAGGGATGAGTTACTGGCTTCTCGCTCTCGTGCTTGGCGCGATCGCCCCGAGCATCATCGCGCTTTTCGTGGTCTTTCCGCTCAAGGGTCAGCCGGTGGCGGGGGGGTGGAAGCCGGCGATCCTCGTGGGGGCTTTGCTCCTCAATGGCGCTTGGGGAATTGGAGTCGCGCTGTTCATGCGCCTCTTCACCGCGGCTCGATCCGCCTAGCGCCGCGAGCCGCGAACCTCTCCCGCAGCGGGGCCTCTCGGATGGCGCATGGAACTTCGCGACGAACCGGCTGAGGGAACTGCGCCATCCGAGCGGAGCGGCGGAGCTGTCGGCGCGGGCGGTCGCTGCGCGACCGGCGCCGAAAACTTTCTAAACCGGAGCCAAGCCCGCGATCGAGGTTTACTTTTTCCGCGTGTACTCGATCTCCATCATCTTGACCTGCTTCCCGTCCGGGCCGGCTCCAAACATCTCCATGACGTGGTGATCCTTGTCCTTGACGGTGAGGGTCGTCGTGAGCTTCTCCATCTTGCCGGTCATCGGATCGGCCATCATGCTCGAGGTCTTCATGACGTTGCCGGTCATGGTTCCGGTCGAATTCATCATCGCGGTCGAGGCGGTGTCCATCCAGGTGCCGATGTATTTCTTCGTGGTGTTGTCGTAGCCCTGATATCCGATTCCCGAGAACGGCTGGCCCATGAACGTGCCCTGGTACTGCATCTCGACGTACCGGTTGCCGAGAACCCACTTGTTCTCGGAGGTCCCGGTCGATACCTGCGGCGGCTGTGTCGGATCCATCCACATCGAGACTTTCGTGTCCCAGGTTCCGACCATCGCGTCGAGTTTTTTGTGCGCCTCCCCGGGTGTGGCCGCCTTCTGCATCGCCTCCATCGCCGCCTTCTGATCGGGCGGCGCGGGGGCCGCCTTCTTGTCCTGCGCTACGGCGGAAGAAGCCGCCGCGACAAGTAAGCCGGTACAGAGAGCCAGAGTCGAAACCCGCTTCCCGTGCTTCATCGAATCTCCTCCTTTTCGTTGTTTACGCCAGACTTGCGCGCCCGATTCTTTCCAAAAGCGAGCGAGTTGGCAATGGGCGCGGTGGAAATCGACATGCAACCCTAACGGCCCGCGCGGCCACTCAGGGATCGAGGGAGGAAAAGATGACCGCTCGCTCGCGCCTTCGACGCGGATCTAAGGAGTTCCGCTGCGAATCCGAGGCGTGACGCTGATCTGCCCATTATTCTCGAGCACGGCCATGTGCACGTCCTCGACGGTGGCGCAGCCCGATCGGCGTAGAGCGGCGTCTAGCTCGTGGTGTGTCATCTGAGCCCGGATCAACACGTCTTCGTAGAGCCTTCCGTTGTGCACGAGGATCTGGGGCCGGCCTTCGATTAGCGATTCGAGCCTCTTGTTGCGATAGGTGGCCTGTCCCACGGCGAAATTCAGCAGGACGAGCGTCGCGGCCGAGATGAGACCTCCGACCAAGGAGTTGTCACCTCCGTTCATCGAGTTCTGCACCGCGTTGGAGAGCACGAGCAGTAGGACGAGATCGAAGGGAGCGAGCTGCCCGACCTGACGTTTGCCCGTGAGCCGGAGCAGGAGGATCAAAAACGCGTAGACGACCACCGCGCGAAAAACGAACTCGAACCAGGGAATGGCGAGCTGGAACATGTCAGTCACCCCTCTGAAGAAAGCTCGGCGTCCGGGTGTTCCGCCGGCGGGTCCGCGCTCGGAGAGACATCTGCGGGTCGGATGGTTTCGAGGGATAGAGTACCAAGACGCGATTGGGAAGGAGGCGAGCATGACGCGAAGCGGAAGGCACGGCGCTGTCTGGTTTCTGGCCGCCGCCGCCGCGGCCGCGCAGTCGCCCTCTCCCTCTCCGGTGGTTCTTCGGGCCGGCCGCGTTTTCGACGGCCAGCACGCAATGGCCGGGCCTCAGCGGATCGTGGTCGCTGGCGGACGGATCGAGCGGATCGATCCGGAGAAGACGGGGTCGGCTCCCTCGGGAGTGAGGTACGACCTCTCGCATCTGACGATGCTGCCGGGGCTCATCGACGTTCACGACCACATCGTCTGGTACTTCAATGCGGCCGGAAAACTTCACACCGAGACCGACAGCGAGTCCGCCGCCCAGGCGGCGCTCGCGTCGGCCGGCAACGCGTGGCGCACGCTGCAAGCCGGTTTCACGACCGTGCAAAGCCCCGGCTCTCCGGAAGACAAGGATTTGCGCGACGCGATCGGCTCGGGGAGAGTGCCGGGCCCGCGTCTCCTGACTTCGCTCGAGCCCCTGACCGAGAAAGACGGCGATCCGGACGCGCTTCGCAAGCTCGTACGCGAGCGCGCCCACGCGGGCGCGGACCTGATCAAGCTCTTCGCGTCCAAGAGCATTCGCGAGGGCGGGGCCCAGACGATGTCTTCGGCGCAGCTCACCGCCGCGTGCGGCGAAGCAACCGCTCTCGGTCTGCGCACGCTCGTCCATGCCCACAGCCCCGAGAGCATGCGCGCGGCGGCCCAAGCCGGCTGCACGCAGATCGAGCATGGGATTTTCGCGACCCCCGAGGTGCTGGCTCTGATGGCCCAACGCGGAACTATCTTCGATCCTCAGTGCGGCCTCGTGTTTCACAACTACCTGGACAACCGACCCAAGTTCTTCGGCATCGGCAACTACACGGCGGAGGGGTTCGCCGCGATGGAGAAAGCAGTCCCACTGGCGATCGAGACCTTCCGTCGTGCGCTCGCCACGCCGAAATTGAAGATCGTCTTCGGCACGGACGCGGTTGCCGGCGCGCACGGAAGAAACGCCGAGGAGCTCGTCTGCCGTGTCCGCGACGCGGGCCAGAAGCCGGAAGATGCGCTCGCGTCAGCCACATC
>DATDNV010000072.1:0-10643 GCA_036518075.1 Thermoanaerobaculia bacterium | reverse complement strand
CGCGCGCCGATCGAATGCCGGGTCTAATATCAGATCTGACATAACGTCTCCGAGTCGCCCGACTTCGGACTCAATTCAGTCCAGCCAGACCTCATCTCCCGTTTCGATGAAGAAGAGCCCGGCCCTGGTCGGCTGTCCGGTGAGCTGCTCCCAGTACCGGCGGTAGTGATCGACCTGCGGCTGGTAAAACGCGGTCAGCGCCTGGAGGTTCGGTCCCACGGCGTCGGATTTGTAGTCGACCACGATCCATTCGCCGTTCTCCTCGAACACGAGGTCGATCGCGCCGTAGAGGAGCGACTTCTCCGGAAGACCGGGAGTCCCGAGGTCGGACGAAGGAACCATCAGCGCGAACGGCACCTCGACGAAACGGGCCGGCGAAGCGAGCGCCCGTTTCCACAGGGCGGATTGACCGACGGCGTCCACCAGCCGCACCGCGTCCTCGAGATCCTCCGGCGCGCGTTCCTCGTCGGCAAGCAGGTTGGCCGCATAGGCGCGGATGTCGATGGACGAATCCTTCATCTTCGACTCGAGGAGCCGATGCAGCACCCGTCCCCAGGACATTCCACGACCGGTCCGCGTTCGTTCGGGGGCGACACCGGCTGCATGGGCGACGGCCGTGACCTGTGCGACGGCGTAACTGGGCGCCGCGCTTCGCGAGAGCCGCTGCTGCTGCCACTCGTTCGCGGCGTCCCGTTCCGCCTCGAGATCGGTCCAGGGACCGACGAGGGGAGTGGCGAGCGGCGCGGCGAGCTCGGGAAGCTTCTCGGAAAGGTAGGGCACCAGATTCGCCCACGGTCCCTTCGAGGCGGGGACGCCGTCTTTCGTTTGCGTGCTGACGACCAGGAGATCTTCGGCGCGCGTGGCGGCGACATAGAGGAGACGGTCGTTCTCGGCTTCGAGGAATCGTTTTTCGCGCTCCGCCATCTCGTCCCAGCCGGCGGGGTGCGCAATGTCGACGAGCTCAAACCGTCCGCGGGGAAGCGTCATGCGAAAGTAGCCTCGCGCCGGGTCGGAAGCGCGATCCACGCTCCAAGTGACCTTCGTGGAAAGGTCTCCGGTCGGATCGGCCAGGAAGACGATCGGCGCCTCGAGCCCTTTGGCGCGATGGACGTTCATCAATCGAACCACGCCGGAGCGTCCCGGGTGGGAGGACATTTCCTCGGTCTCTCCTTCCTCCGACAGGTTGCGCAGATGGCGCACGATCGCGGAAAACGGTTCTCCGCGCGACGAGAGCTCTCGGGCGAGAGTCATCGCTTTGAGTAGGTTGCCGGAGTTCGTCTCGCCCAGCTCGTCGGCGGCGGCCGCCGCCACGATCCCCAGTCGTTGGACGATCGTCGAGAGCGCCGCGGCGGGCGGCAGGCGACGCACCGCTTCGCGGCAATCCCGAAAGGTCGTCCAGGCTCTCCGAATGCGAGGGTCGCTCGCGGCGGGGGGCTCGGTCAGGAAGGAAAACCGGCCCCCGCCGCGCTTGAACTCGAAGAGCGCCCGGTCGTCGACGCCGAAGAGATCGCCTCGGAGCGCCGCGACGAGCGGTAAGGGATTGTCCGGATCGAGGACGGCTTCGAGAAACGGGAGCAGAGAACCGATCTCGCGCGAGTCCGAGAACGCGCCGCCGCCCGAAATCTCGTAGGGAATCCGGCGGGCCTCGAGCGCCCGCGCATAGAGACGCAGGTTCCACCGGTGGCGCGAGAGAATCATGAAATCGCCGGGCGCAAAGGTTCGCGGCGGTGTTCGGTTACTTCGGCTTTTCTTCTCGAGGGGCAGCGTCGCGCCGTCGAGTGCGGATCGGATCCAACGCGCGATCTGCTCCGCGTCCGCTCGGGCGACCGCTTCGCCCCGGGAATGCCCCGGCACTTCGAGGCGGAACACCCCGCAGGGTTCTTCCGCCTCGATCGGGCGAGCCGCGGCGAGAGCCGCATAGGCCGCCTGCTCCGGCGTCGCGGGATCGGGGAAGAGCGGCGCGAACACACGGTTGATCCAGGAGCAGATCGGCTCGGCGGAGCGGAAGTTGGAAGTGAGCCGGACGACCTCGCCGCCCGATGCCACGATTCGCTCGCGCACCCGCTCGTAGGTCTCGATGTCCGCGCGGCGAAAACGATAGATGGATTGCTTCGGATCGCCGACCACGAAGAGCGAGCCCGGGAGCGGCTCGAGCCGCCGCCAGTGGCGCTCGGTGACGTCTCGGCCCGTCAAGTAGAGGATCACCTCGGCCTGGATGGGGTCCGTGTCTTGAAACTCGTCGACCAGGATCGGCGTGAACCGGCTCTGAAAATCGCGGCGAGCGCTCGGATGGTCGCGGAGAAGATCGCGGGCAAGGAGGAGAAGGTCCTGAAAATTCAGCCGGCCGTCGGCCAGGCGCCGCGCCCGGAACTCGGCGACCGCGGGAAGGATGGCGTCGATGAGAATCGGATAGAGAAACTCTCTCCAGGCCCCGAGCGCCGGCGACAGAACGGCCGAGCGGAGCTGATCGAATTCGTGCGCGAGTTTCTTGGCGCGCTGCGCGTGCGGCCACCGGTTCTGGGTCACTTTCGCGTTTGCGTCGAGGCTCACCAGCAGACGCGCGATCGTGGCGGGCCGAGAGGGATCGACCAGACGCTGGAGACGCAGAGCTTCAGCGAGGTGCCGCTGAAAGGAGTCTCGCCCGGCGGCGGGCGCGGGGGAAGGCAGCTCCGCCGCGGCCCGCGGCAAAAACTCCTCGAGCGCGAGACGCGCCGGCTCGAGGTCCGGCGCCGGGCCGCCCGACTTGCGCACCGGCTCGACGTCGGTGTTGTCCGCGAGGAGTTCGTAGGTGTCTTTGAGCGAATCGAGCGTCACGCCGAGCGCCGAGAGCCTGGCAAGGAGCGGACTCTCCTCGACGAAGAGTCGATGCGTGTAGCTCTTCCACGCTTCCTCGCGCGCGATCAAGTTTTCGGCCTCGTCGAGCTCGGCGAATTCCGGATCGACGCCCGCCTCAACGGGCCGCTCCCGCAGCAGCCGCGCGCAAAAGGCGTGAATCGTTCCGATGAAGCATCGGTCGAGGCGGGCGATCCCCGCGTCGAGCCGCGCCCGCCGGGTCGCGTCTCCCTCGCGGCGCCGGGCGTCCTCGAGCGCGGCCTGAAACCGTTCGGAGAGGTGCGCGGCCGCTTTGATCGTGAAGGTCACCGCGGAGACCCGCTCGATCGAGGAAGTGCCCTCGCGAACCATGGCCACCATGCGATCGACGAGGCTCCGCGTCTTTCCCGTTCCAGCGGCGGCCTCGACGAAGAGGTTGCGGTCGAGGGACTTCTCGATCCGCTCGCGCGCCGCGGCATCCGGCAGCTTGGGTTTATTCGTCATGAATTCGTCCAAATGCAGCGAGCGCCAGGTTGTCGGTCTTCTCGATCTTGATCTTCGCGGCGGCCGCCGCCTCCGGAACGCTTCCGCAGACCGCGCGAAAGTCGCAGATCGTGCAGTCCTCCGCTTTGGGTGTGTGTGGAAAGACGCCGGCCGCAATCAAATCGAACAGGACGTTCACGACGCGCCGCGTCTCATCCATGTCCAGCCGGGGCTCGATGCGCTGGCCTTGACCCTTCTGCCCGGGAAAGAAATAGCCGGAGCGCGACACACGCGCCGGCTGCCCCGCGCGGGCCAGGAGCTCCTCGGTCGCCGCCGCGTAGAGCGCGTACTGCGCCTGGCGGCCTCCATGAAGGCTGCTCTGCTCGCTCACACTGCCCGTGCCTCCCGTCTTGTAGTCCCAGACGTGGAACGTGCCGTCGGGCGCTTCGTCGATCCGGTCGATGCGCCCGCGCAAGCGAAATCGGGCGGAGGGCCCGAGCGCGATCGTGACCGGATCGGCGGAAGCGATCGAAGATTCCAGCGCCGCCCTCCCCATCCCGAACGGGACCTCGAAGTAGCGCGGCGTCGCCGTGCGGCAGTGTTCCTCCTCTTCGCGCAGCAACGTTCGGCAGGCGACGTCGATCGATTCCCGGCAGAGAGCGAAAGCCGCGGCGCTTCGCGGCGGAATGCGCTCGCGCCACTCGGCCACGGCGCGTTCGGCGATCTCTTCGAGCTCCTTCGCATGGCGCGCGACCGACGGGCGCTCGTCGCGCGAGGAGATCCGGGCGAAGAAGCGGTGGAAGACGTCGTGCAGAAGCGAACCGAGGGCCATCGGGTCGAGCCACTGACGCGGGTCGCTGTCGAGCTCGTCGGGCGGCGCGAGCCCGAGCACATCGTGGAGAAAATAGTCGTAGGGGCAGCGGGCGAGCCGTTGGATCCGCGACGACGACACCGGGTCGAGCGTCACGCGAGGGTCGAGCTGGCGGCCGACGGGGCCGATCTCTCCATCGTAGACGGTGAACCGCTCGCTCGCCCGCGCCCCCCGGGCGGTCCGGCCGTCGGCGAGCCACGGAAATACCGCGCGTACGGAATCCGCCGCCGCGCCGCCCGGGAAATCGCGGAGGCGCGAGAGCATCCACTCGGTCTCGTCGATCGCGTCCCGCGCGTCCGGTAGAAAGCCCACGGCGGGCGGGAGCGTTTCGAGGAGATTCGTGTAGTCCGCGGTCGGATTGGCCGCGATTTCCCGATGCGCTTCGAGAACGAATGGAGCGGGGAATTGATCGCTGCCCTGGAGCAGATTCCAGCTCGAGAAGCTCAGGGTCAGTCGGCCCGCGACGCGAGCGACGCAAGCCTGCAGGGCGAGCGTGTTTTCGCTCGGCCGATCGCCGCGAATCGCGAGAGCGTGGGGCGCCGACTCGTTGATGTCGCGCCGCTCGGCGTCGAGAAGAACGGGATCCTGAAGCCCCGAGCCGGGATGCCGCCGGTCATCGAGTCCAAGCAGGAATGTGTTCGGGCGGCCGCTGTAGGCGCCCGAACGGTAATCCGCGACGTGGAGAGACCCGGGCCGCGGACGATCCGAGCCGACATGAAGCTCTCGGACGGCGTCGGTGAGACGCTGAGCCGCTTCCGCGATCGGCAGGGCCGTCGCCGGCAGCGCCTCGAGCTCGGCGAAGACGCGCATCAGACCCTCGCGGCTCGTGGCGTCGAACCCGCTTGCCACGCGTCCGAACTCGGCGATGAGCCGGGATGTCGCATGAGCCAGGGCCGACAGGTCGATGCGGCCCGAATCGGTCGGCGGGATGAGGCGCAGCCCACGCTCGAGAAACCGTTTCACGGCTCGCGCGGCGAGGAGAGCCTTCTCGCGTCGGGCTCTGCGACGCGCCGCCGCGTCCGGATCTTCTCGCGACGGTCCGATGGAATCTTCGGGTCTTTCCAGCTCCGTGACGAGCCGGTCGAGGCAGGTCAGATGCCGCTGCCGGCCCCATCCGATCGCGGCGGCTCTCAGAGCGCGCTCCGCTTCGACGGACGCGAGCGGTTCTCCCTCGCGGAATCCCGGAATGTCCACCGCTCCCGCGGCGACGATGCTCCGAAGTTCCGTCTCCTCGAAGTTGCCGCCGATCCAGGACAGAAATCCCACCGCCGCCTGTCCCGGACGCGAGAAGACGGCGGCGATTCCGCCCCCGAACGTGCACGGGATTCCGTACTGCTCGGAAAGCTCGTAGACGAGCGCGGGATAGGTCCGCGGGTCCGTGTAGAGGAGCTCCGCCTCGTCGCAGGGGGTTCCCTCCGCGAGGATCCGCCGGAAGACTTCGCGAACTTCGTTCTCTTCGCCGACGGCGCGGAAGATCCGCGCGTGGCGCGCGGCCGTTCGCCAGTCCTGGGGAGCCTCGGAGGCGATGGAGATCAGGCGTTCGGCGGAGAGTTTCTCGATGAGCTCCTGCTCGGTGCTCGACAGCTCGAGGCCCGTGGGGAGCAGGTACCACGGACCCGGTCTCGGCTCCTGCGAGCGAACGCGATCGAGTGCTCGCCGCAGGACGCCCGGCCGATCCAGGAAGCGGCCCGCCGTGAGGGAGTGCTCGTAGCGGTCGAGGATCGCCGCGAGCTCCGCCGCCTTGCGCGCGTCGGGGAATGCCCGGGCGGGAAGCGCCGCGGAAGAGATTCCGGCGGTTCGCAGCTCGTCCAGCGTGGTCTGAAGCGCGCGATGGAGCCCGGGCCGCTCCTTGATGCGGCCGAAGTAGGAGTCGGGGGCCAGCGCGTCGGCGCAGGCCTGTTCGACGAGGGCGAGCGCCTGCGCCCGGGACAGGAGCGTGAGCCCTTCGTTCGCGAGGGAAGGCCCAACGAGGCCGTGTGCGAGATTTCGGACGGTCTCGACTCTAAGGTGCGCCCAGGGATGGCCTTCTCGGGCGAGCCGTTCGGTCAGCTGATGGCCGATCGGCAGCGACGGCGCGAGCAGGATCTTTTCCTCGAGCGGATATTCCCTGCAAATTCGGGCGAGCTCGTCGATGAGGCGAGTGCGAGCCGCTTCCGCGTCGACGGTTTCGAAAGGAAGGAGCGGTTGGAAGGACACCCGAGAGCTCATTTTATGGGCGCGCGAATTCTGCTTCGGTGGGCCGGACAGAATAGGTCCGACCGCCCCTGGCGAGCCTCGACGCGCGGCCGTGGCCGGGTCGCGAGTCTCGCGACTGTGATGGCGGCCTCCTCGCAACGCGTTACGGAAAGTGACGTCCCGGGAAGGAGAAGATCGCCACACGCCGAGAATCATCTCGACGGTTCAAGGACTTAGTCGATGGCCGGCATCTTGCGTCGAAACGTTGTGATCTACGGATCTGCGGCGGCTGCTCCCTGAGCCGCCGCCGGAGGTCCGCATGATCATCGAAGATGCGGTACGGGTTTCCGACGTCGCCGCCTACCACCAGGGTTTGAGCAACGTCTCGCTTCCCCGCCATGGCGTCGGGTACCGGGTTCCTCTCGTCGGCACGGTCGATGGACGATGGGCCGAAGCATTCCAGGCAGCCCGCAATCGGTCGCGAGACTTCATGCGCTTCGAGCTCGACCGGGAGAAGCGGACCATCACGTTCCCGCGCGAGCCGGATGCTCCACCGACCGAGATCATCGACACGCTCCAGCGACTCGATGATCTGATCTACGCTGCCAACGTGATCGCCTCGCGCTAGTCGCCCCGCCGGATCGCCTTCGCCGCTCCCATCGGAGCCCCATATGATGGGAAGGCGATGATCTCCCCAGGGTCCAGAAGGGTCGCGGTGGTCGGAGGCGTTCGGACCCCCTTCATTCGTTCCGGGACGCTCTTCGAAACCCTGACCGCCGTCGAGCTCGGCGGATACGCAGTCAAGGAGCTCGTGGCTCGGTGCGATCTCGCGGGGGACGAGATCGACGAGCTCATCTATGGGACGGTGATCCCCTCCGTCACGCGGCCCAACATCGCCCGCGAAGTCATCTTCGAAGCGGCGTTGCCGAAGAAGATCCCCGCATCCTCGGTGGTGATGGCCTGCGCCTCGTCGAACCGCGCCATCACCGACGCGGCGGAGCGCATCGCGCTCGGCCTGGCCGACGTCGTGATCGCCGGAGGAGCGGAGAGCCTCTCCGACGTCCCGGTGCTCTTTTCCCGCGAGTTTGCCCGGCGTCTCGTCAAGCTCTCGCGAGCCAAAACGACCGCTCAGAAAGCGAAGGCCCTCGCGGGTTTTCGTCCCGGGGAGCTCGCGCCCCATCCGCCGGCGATCGAGGAGTACACGACCGGTCTGTCGATGGGGGAATCGGCCGAGAAGATGGCGAAGGAGAACGGCATTTCCCGTGAAGCGCAGGACGTGTATGCGCTGGGGAGCCATCAAAAAGCGGCCGCCGGCTGGGACAATGGAATCCTTCCTCCGGAAGTCATGCCGGTCCCGGTCCCCCCGAAGTTCGAGCAGATGGCGACGACCGACAACATCATCCGCCGCGATTCGAGCCTCGAACAGCTGGCGAAGCTTCCGCCGGTCTTCGACCGCAAATTCGGCTCGGTGACCGCCGGCAACTCCTCGCCGCTGACCGACGGGGCGTCGGCGGTTCTCCTGATGTCGGAACAGCGCGCCCGCGCGGACGGCCGGCGCATCCTCTCGTTCGTGCGCTCCTGGGCCTACGCGGGAGTCGATCCGGGGGAGCAGCTTCTTCAGGGGCCGGCCTATGCCGCGCCGATTGCTCTGGACCGCGCCGGCTTGAAGCTGTCCGACATGGGACGAGTGGAGATGCACGAAGCGTTCTCTGCCCAGGTGCTTTCGAACCTTCAAGCCTTCGCGTCGGAGAAGTTCGCGCGCGAGAAGCTCGGACGCGGCCAGCCGCTGGGCGAGGTCGATCCGGGAATCCTGAATCTCTACGGCGGCTCGATCGCCATCGGACATCCCTTCGGAGCGACCGGCGGCCGAATCGTCACGACGTTGTCCAACGAGCTCATTCGCTCCGGAAAGCAATTCGGTCTCCTGACCGTCTGCGCGGCGGGAGGGCTGGGGCACGCGATGGTGCTGGAGCGGGGAGACTAGAAGCGGGAGCAAGGAGCAAGAGACAAGAATAGTTCAGGAAAGCCGGTTATATCAGATCTGACATATTGTCGATTGTCTTCATTCTCGCTCCTCGCTGCTTGCTTCTCGCTCCTTCCATTCCGCTAAACTCTCGCCACCCATGAAGCGCCCGCGCTGGCTCTCCTCGACAGCGCTCATCTTCTATGCGCTCATTCTGGGAGTTCTGCTCGGCCACCTCTTTCCGGCGGAAAGCCATCCTGCGGCCTACGAGACCTTCCGTTTCCTCTCGAAAGCCTTCATCAACCTGATCAAGATGCTCATCGTCCCGCTCATCTTCTCGACGATCGTGGTCGGAATCGGCAAGACCGGCGACGTCAAGGCGGTGGGGCGCATGGGCATCAAGGCGCTCGTCTATTTCGAGGTCGCCACGACCGCCGCTCTCGTGCTGGGTCTGACGATCGCGCATGTCGTGCGGCCGGGGGACGGACTGACTCTTCCTCCCTCCGGGGAGCAGCTCGCCAAGCCCAAGACCCTGGTCGAAACGCTCCTGCATCTGTTCCCATCCAACGTGATCGACGCGATGGCGCGGCAGGACATTCTTCAGGTGGTCATCTTTGCGACGCTGCTCGGCATCGCGGCCGCTCACATCGGAAAGAAAGCAATGCCGTTCCTGACCTTCGTCGACTCGGTCGTCGCGGTCATGTTTCAGCTGACCGACTACGTCATGGCGTTGACTCCGCTGGGCGTCTTCGGCGCGATGGCGGGATCGGTCTCGCACCACGGCCTCTCGGTCCTGGCCGCGTACGCGAAGCTGGTCGGCTCTCTCTACGGTGCGCTCGTCCTGTTCGCGCTTCTCGTCCTGGTGCCGGCCCTCCTCATCGCGCGGGCGCGTCTACGCGTGTTCATCCGGAAAATTCGGGAGCCGTTCCTCCTGGCGTTCTCGACCGCTTCGTCCGAGGCGGCCCTTCCTCGAGCGCTCGAGAAGATGGTCGAGTTCGGAGTGCCGGAATCGGTCGCCGGCTTCGTCATTCCCGCCGGCTACTCCTTCAACCTCGACGGCTCGACGCTCTACATCTCGCTCGCCACCCTGACCATCGCGCAGGCCGCCCACGTCGATCTGGCTCTGTCGACCGAGCTCCTGATGATGGTGACGTTCCTGATGACCTCCAAGGGTGTTGCGGGAGTGCCGCGGGCGGCTCTCGTCGTCATCGCGGCCGGCTGCGCCGCGTTCAATCTCCCCGGAGAAGCGGGGGTCGCGATGATCCTCGCGGTCGACGAGCTGATGGACATGGCGCGCACCTCGATCAACGTCATGGGCAACTGCGTCGCTTCCGTCGTCGTCGCCCGATGGGAGGGCGTGCTCGGGGAACCGCTTTCGATCCGGGATGAAGACGCCCCGGCCGACGAGCTGGTCAGCCAGGCTGTTCCTTGAGAGCGAGCTCGACTTTGCGGCCGGGGCGGGGGAGCGCGGCGAGGCGAGTGCCGGGGCGCCAACGCCGCCGGCTCGCACTTCTTCTCCTCCTTGCGTGGGCGCTGCCTTCCCGCGGTGCGGACGCGCCCGCTCGGCGCCGCGCGGTGCTCATCTCTTTCGACGCTCTGGGGGGAGAGAGGCTCCAGACGCTTCTGGCCCGGCCCGATGCGTTTCCCGCCGGCGGTTTCCGTCGGATCGCGGAGCGCGGGTTCGTGGCGGAGAGGGCGATCCCCCCGACGCCCGCGCTCACCGCGGTCTCCCACATCACGATCGCGACGGGCGCACTTCCATCTGCGACCGGGATCGTCTCCAACACCATGCTCGACCGTTCGAAGCCGTTCGGAACGACGATGTCGGGGTTCGATGCGCCGATTCGCGCCGACACCCTCTGGGAAGCGGCTCACCGCCAGGGCAAGCGAGTGGGCTCGATGCTCTTTCCCGGAGCCGACGGGAAGACGCCCGCGCGCAGCGCCGATTGGGGGATGACCTGGCCCGATTGGCCGCCGAACTACGGGAGACGGTTTCGCCTGGAAAGAAAAGACTGGCGAGAGGGCGAGACATCGGAAAAGAGTTTTTCGCCGGCCCGCCGTCTCTCCGTTCCCCTTGGCTCAGACGGCCGCACGCTCACCGCCGTCGCCATCGACGCGACCGACGATTCGCGCGTCGACTACGACCACTTGCGAATCGAGCCGGAAGTGGGAGCCGCGGTCGATGTCCGATCCGGCGACTGGTTTCCCGTCGAAGTGCGGTCGGAGGAGGGACGCACCGGCGCCTGGTGCAAGCTTCTCGCCCTGGAGCCGGATCTCTCGCGGGCGGAGCTCTATGTCGGACCCCTCAATCGCAACACCGGCTATCCGCGCGCATTCGTT
>DATDNV010000071.1:0-8516 GCA_036518075.1 Thermoanaerobaculia bacterium | reverse complement strand
GAAGGACTCGCCCTCGAGGGCGAAGGGATATTCCGCGGTGCGCGTCGGCGAGTCCGGGCGCGGAGAGGCTTTGACCATGATCCACTTGCCCGCCGGCTCGCGGAAAAACGGCGGCAAAACCACCGCCGCCACTCCCGGAACCTCGTTGACCTTCACACTGGTCGCCGTCACGGCCGAGTGCCCCGAACTGCCGTTGCGCACGAGTGTTCGCACCACGTACTCACCCGGCGGAAGCGACAGCGTCCCGTAGAACTTGATGCCGCCCGACTCGAGGTTGGCCCGGACCTTGGACAGATCCAGCGCCAACTCCTGAGTCAGGTAATCGGTCAGAGTTCCCGAAGTATCCGTGGCGTAGGCATAGACCTGGATCTTCGACTGCGCGCCGGTGTCACCGGCCAGAAGCGGTTTGCCCGGGATCTCGATGATCACGGGCACCTGCGACAGCGGGCCTCCCGAGGGGAACGGAGCCGCCAGCGCCACCGTCGGGAACGAGTCCTGGCGAGGCCCTCCCGTCAACGCGTCGCCCGCATCGAGCATCCGCTCCATCGGTGAGAGCGCGGCATAGGGCCGCGGCTCGTAGTAACCGGCCCTCGCCACCACCTTCGCTCCCGGCGCCTTGACCTTGACCTTCAGTTCGTGGAACGTCCCCGGCTTGGTCAGCGACTTGGGCTGGTAGATCAACAGATACACCAGGTCCGTCCGCTCGACGATCTTCTCGATCTCGCCGCCGAAGTTGTTCGCGTTGCGAATGAACTCCCCGTTGGTGTCTGCCGCCAGAGTGAACAGCGCATCCGTCCCGCTGCCGGGCTTGGTCACTCCCGAAGCGTCGGAGTCGTTGCGCAGACCGCTGATGTCCACCGTGTGGAGAAGCGTGTCGGAACGCCGGCACTCGGCCAGCGCACGATCCAGAACCGAGCGGGACGAAGTACTGCCGTAGCGCGCGTCGCTGTCGATCTTCCAGAGCTCCCCGTGCGCCGCGTTGTCCGCCGTCTCCTGCGTCACCGACTGCTGCGCCGCGAACGGCGCCCCCGGCTGCTTCTCCGCCGCGTTGCCCGACAGCAGACGCGTCTCGAATCCCTCCGAGAAAAACAATACGTGCTTGCGACCCCGAACCGAATCCAGCATCCGCCCAATCACCCCGAGCGACTTCACCAGCTGCGTCACGCGCCCACGCGCCAGATCGTCCGTCGCCGGCTTCTGGATCGCCAGCAGATCCTTGATGTCGTCAGACGTCATCGCGGTCTTCTTGCCAGACGCGTCGGGGCTGGCTTGACTAAGTCCGGGCGGCACGAATGCGAATCCGAGCGGATCGACGGCGCGTTGAACGGAAGCCCCGGTCAATCCGAGTGTGTTGATTCCCTCGGCCAGCTGCTTGCGGTCGGTCGTGAAGTTCACCAGCAGCTTCCAACCCGTGTCGACGGAGAGCGTCGCGACCGCCGCGAGATCGGTCGGACGCATCGCCTTCGTCACGAAATCCCTGGCACCCTCACGCGCGCGCACGATTCCGCTCAGACTCGTGTACGTCAGATCGAAAATCATCAGCCAGTGCCGGCGCGCCGCCGTTTCGACAGGCGTCGCCGCGTTGGCGCCCGACGGCGCCGCCGCCAGGCGCGCGAGATCGACGACGTCCACGCCGTTGATCGGCTGTTTCTTCCCGTCGTCCAGGAGCTCGAAATCCGCCGCCGTCAATCCCGCCACCGGCTTGCCGTCCTTGCCGATCACGTTGACCGGAATCTCCACGATCGTCACGCTCGCGCTCTCGCGAAACGCGCCGGAGGAGCTCGTTTGCTGCTCCGCGGCGGACCAACTCACCGGGAAGAAGAGCGTCAAGGCGCACACAGCGATACAGGTCACGCGAAGAGAAGTTTTTGAAAACATGGCCATAGCTTACCGCCGGCGCGGAAGCCAGGCGCCTGCGGAATCAGCAGTGGAATGGGGAGGATCGGGAGCGGAAACGCGTGTTCGGTCCGCTCACGAAAGCTGCGTGCGACTCGGGGACGAAGCCCGCAAATCCGGGGACGGCTGCCGGCTAACTCTTGGCCGGTCCGACGACAAAGCCGCTCGAGGCCTCAGAGTACTTCCTGAGAAGTCGAGTTGGAGACTTTGACTTTGAGTAGGTAGCGTCCGGCGGGGAGGTCTTCGGGTTTGAAGGTGAGCAGGAGAGCGCGACCGCCGGAGCATTCCTTGTCGGAGCGTTTGGCGACCTGGACTTCGATGGGCCCGGACTTGCCGTCGGGTCCGGTGATCTCGGAAGAGACCTGAGGGGCTCGAGCTTGTCCGTTCCGGCGAAGTTGTAGGTCGCGACGACGACGGCGGCAGTCGAGCTGCCGTCCAGAGTCGGCAGGGCGGCGGGAATGAAGGACTCGCCCTCGGGTCGCCGGGAGCTTACCTCCCGGATGCGCTCAGCAGATAGACGGCAAATGAGGCGAGCCAGTGCTCGCCTTCATAATTTCCGGAAGAGACGCGGACGAGCCCGACTTTTTCGTGGGCAGACGCCATCGTCTCCAGAGCCGCGCGTCGCGCGTCGGCGCGTGGGAGCGCGTGCGCGATTCCTCGGAGCGTCCAGGCTCGGGTCAGGTTGAGACCGTCCAGGTGAACGAGCTTGGGATCCGTCGGATCGGTCACGACCGCGGGAGACAGAACGGAGCTCGCGCTCGCAGTGGAAAGGCCGGGCCAGAATTCCGTGAGCCATCGGGAAAACTCGGGGCCGGGCAGGACGCGCCGCATCAGGTCGGCCTCCTCCAGACACGGAGAGAAGAAGTCTTCGCCGGAAGGCTCGTAGGCGAAGGGACAGGCGCGATCCTTGCCGAAGTAGTCCCGGCTTCTCGCGGCGACCTCGTTCTCGAGCTCCTTTCGTCCGACGCGACGGGCATAGTCGAGCGCCTCCCCGAGCGCGAACGCGGTGTTGGGATGCACTCCCGTTCGAATCGGGTTCGTGAGCTTCTTCAGGTAATCGGCGAGCCGCTCGACGACTTTGTTTTCGAGCGGGCGAATGTTTTCGCGCCATCGCTTTCCTTGCGCATCGTCCCAGCCTTCGAGCTCGCTGGCGAGCCGGAGGGTCCATGCCCAACCGTACGGCCTCTCGAACGACCGCGCCGACACGCGGTCCATGTAGCTCGCCTCCGCGGCGATGGCTTCGGGCGAGAAGTGTGTCTCGAGGCGAGACCGGATCTCGCCGCCGGATGCGAGGTCCGGAACGACGCGAAGAAGCCGCACCAGCATCCAATGCCCGTGCACGGAGGAATGCCAGTCGAAGCAGCCGAAGAATGCGGGATGAAAATCCTCCGGCGACCGGACGTCGGCTTGGGAGTCCATGGTGTGCTCGGGCTTGTTGGGATACGGACGATCGATGCAGGCGAGCGCGAGCTTCGCGAAGCGTCCGGCGGTCGCGGCGTCGAGCTCCGACGCGTTGCCCGCCGCGGCCAGAAAGATCGCGGAGACAGCGAGAGCAGCCGAACGGATCGGGCGAATCACCGCTCCTCCCTCTTTCGAGCCTCCGGCGGGATCTTCTCGAACGGCTCCGGCATTTCCGCCGCCACGTACGCGAAGGCGGAGACCGCGGCCACCATGCGGTCGAGCGACGCGGGCACGACCTTGTCGAAGGTGTCGTTGGCGGTGTGGTGGTAATCGAAATATCGCGAGCTGTCCTGCCGGATCGAAAAGACCGGAACGCCGGCCTGTTGGAGCGGAGCGACGTCGGCGCCGCCCGAGCCTCGAGGAATCGCCTCTCCCGCTCCCATCGGCGCGAGAATCGCGGCGATCTCGCGAATCAGAGGCTCGGCCGTCGGCCCGGCGTTCCAGGAAAACGCGGTCGGAGCGTCCGTTCCGCTGTCCGCCTCGAGCGCCGCGACGTGAAGCCGGATCTCGGAATCGTGGGCCTGCCGGTAGCCATTCGCGCCCGCCTGTCCGTGCTCCTCGTTGGCGAAGAGAACGACTCGAACCGAACGGCGCGGGTGCCGCGGAAGCTCGCCGATCAGACGCGCCGCTTCGATGACGATCCCGCATCCGGCCCCGTCGTCGATCGCGCCGGTTGCGAGATCCCAGGAGTCGAGGTGGGCGCCGAGAAGGACGATCTCGGCAGGCCTCTCACGGCCTGGAATCTCTCCGACGACGTTGGCGGTATCGGCGTCCGGATCGTCGTGGCAGGTCAGCGTGAGGCGGACACGGACCGGTCTCTTCTCCTTCAGCAGCCGTTCGAGCAGCTCCGCGTCCGGCACCGACAGAGCGGCGGCGGGAATCTTTGCGATCCCCGTCTCGTAATCGGTTCCGCCGGTATGCGGCGTCCGGTTGTGGTCGGTTCCGATCGAGCGGATCAGGACAGCGGCGGCGCCGAGCTTCGCGGCGCGCGCGGGCCCGTGCGATCGGACGTCGACTGCCGCGCCATAGCCGGAGCCGTCGCCCGTGCGTTCCATTCTCTTGTTGAAGAACACGATTTTTCCGCGGACGTTTGTGCCCGGCGCTTCCAGCGCGGCGAGCGAGGGGAGCTCGACGACTTCGGCTTCGATCCCGCCGCCGGGCGTCGGCACGCTGCCGCCGAGCGCAGTCAGCGCGAGGTTCTGGGAAACGGGCGCGATGATCTCGCCGGTCTCGATGCCGCGTTTCCAGACGTGCGTCACCGCTTTTTCCGCGCGCACGTTCGCGAATCCCCGCGCCTTCAAGGTCGCGAGCGCCCAAGCGACCGCGGCGGCGTCGCCGGGCGATCCTGTCAAGCGCGGTCCCACATGGTCGGTCAGCTCTTGAACCCAGCGCGCCGCCTGGGATCCGGCGAAGGCCTTTTCGCGGAGCGCTTCCGCGGTCCGGCGGATGTCGGGCGCGAGCACGGCGGGGGTCTGCGGCTCGAGCGCCGCGGGAATCGCGAGACTCAGCGTCAGAGCTACGAGGAATCGGTTCACGGGCGCCTCCGATCGGGCGCGATCCTACCAACACACGTCGGACTGCCCAGAAAAGAAATAGAATTTCGGGTTCCATGGCAACGGAAAAAAGCGGGATCGACGCCTCGGAGGAGCTGCTGGCGGAATTCGGCGAGAACGCGAGCTACGTGGCCGAGCAGCTCTCGCGCTATCGGTCGAATCCCGACTCGGTTGACGAGGAGTGGCGCTCCTTTTTCCGGGAAAGGTTCGGCGAGCCCGCGCCCCGCCCCCAGAGGGCCGAGCCGGCCGCGGCGGCGCCGTCCACGGTGGCGCCCGCCCCTCGCCCGGCCGTCGAGAAGCCGCTCGCCGCGGATGCCGAACGCCAGCCCATGCGCGGAGGCGCGCTCCGGATCGCCGAAAACATGGAGGCGAGCCTCCAGGTCCCGACCGCGACTTCCCAGCGCCAGATTCCGATCAAGCTGCTGGACGAAAACCGGCGGTTGATCAACGAGTGGCGTGTTTCGAACGATCGAAGCAAGATCTCCTTCACCCAGCTCGTCGCCTGGGCCATCCTGCGGGCGCTCGACGATTTCCCGAGGCTCAACGACGCCTTTGACGCATCCGGCGGCGCACCCTCGCGGGTCCGGCGTGAGCACGTCAACTTCGGTCTTGCCGTGGACGTGACGAAGTCGGACGGTTCGCGCACTCTTCTCGTTCCCAACGTGAAGCGAGCCGACACGATGCGGTTCGCCGATTTCGTCGCCGCGAGCGACGACCTCATAGCGCGCGCCCGTCAGGGGAAGCTGGAGGTCAAGGACTTCGAGGGCACGACGATCTCGCTGACCAATCCGGGAACGCTGGGAACGACCGCCTCGGTGCCCCGGCTCATGCCCGGGCAGGGAACCATCGTCGCGACGGGCGCGATGGATTATCCCGCGGAGTTCTCCGCGATGAGCCCCGAGGCGCTCGCGCAGCTCGCGGTGAGCAAGGTCGTGACGTTCACTTCGACCTACGACCATCGGATCATCCAGGGAGCGGAGTCGGGCGCGTTCCTGGCCCGGATCGAGGAGCTCCTCCTCGGTGAGCACAATTTCTACGACCGGCTCTTCGAAGATCTGGAGTTGTCGAGCCAGCCGCTCCATTGGACCCGCGACCGCAATCCACGCCTTTCGGGAGACGGACGCGGGGAAATCGAAAAGCAGGCCCGCGTCCTCGAGCTGATCAACGCCTACCGGGTCCGCGGACACCTGATCGCCGACATCGATCCGCTGCGGCTGATGAAAGTGCCCCGTCATCCGGAACTGGATCTGGAGACCTACGGGCTGACGATCTGGGATCTCGACCGGTCTTTCTGGACCGGCGGTCTCGCGGGCGGCGAGCACATGCCGCTGCGCGACATCATCGGCGTCATGCGCCGCGTTTACTGCGGCAAGGTGGGTACCGAGTACCGCCATATCTCGAGCCCGCCAGAGAAATACTGGATTCGCAAGCGCATCGGCGCGATCCCGGAGCCCCTCCCCGATGCGGTGCGGCGGCAGATCCTTTCGAAGCTCATCGCCGCGGAGTCGTTCGAGCGGTTTCTCGGAACGCGATTCCTCGGCCAGAGACGCTACTCGATCGAGGGTGTCGAAACGGCGATCGCCTTGCTCGATCAGTTGATCGAGGGAGCGGCGGCGCGCGGCATCGGAGAGGTCACGATCGGACTGACCCACCGCGGCCGGTTGAACATTCTCGCCAATGTCGTCGGCAACTCCGCCGAGCGGATTTTCGCGGGGTTCGAGGGAACCGTTCACCCCGACTTCCCTGCGGACGAGGGCGACGTCAAGTATCACCAGGGCGCGCACACGGTGCGCCGCACCGAGAGCGGACGGGAGGTCGGGATCTCCGTTCCCTCGAATCCGTCGCACCTGGAAGCAGTGGATCCGATCGTCGAGGGAATGGTCCGCGCCAAACAGGATCGGACGGGCCTGCCGCGCGAGGAGAGCTGGGCTCGGAGCCTTCCGGTTCTCCTCCATGGCGACGCCGCCTTCGCCGGGCAGGGAATGGTCGCGGAGGTCTTCAACCTGTCGCAGCTTCGCGGCTATCGGACGGGCGGCACGATCCATCTGGTCGTCAACAACCAGATCGGGTTCACGACCGACCCGGCCGCGGGACGCTCCTCGCTCTACTCGACCGACGTGGCGAAGATCGTGCAGATCCCGATCTTCCACGTCAACGGCGACGATCCCGAGGCGGCCTACCGTGTGGTTCAGATCGCGCTCGACTATCGTCAGGAATTTCACAAGGACGTCGTGATCGATCTGATCGGGTTTCGTCTCCATGGCCACAACGAAGGAGACGAGCCGACCTACACGCAGCCGCTCATGTACAAGCGGATCCAGGAGCATCCGGGAGTCCGCACGCTCTACGCGCGCCGCCTGATCAAGGAAGGGGTCCTCACGCAGGCGGATGTCGACGCCCTCGAAAAGCAGCAGCACGACTCGTACGAAGCAGCGCTCGAGGCCGCGAAGGAAGCGGGCGCGCGGGCTGGAGCGCCGGCGGCCCCATCGCGTCCCACCCGGGACGGAAGCGGCGGCGCGGTCGCGACCGGAGTCTCCCGCGAGACCCTCGTCCGGATCGGCCAGGGAATGACGACCGTTCCGCCCGGCTTCAATCTCAATCCCAAGATGGTTCAGCAGCTCGCCCGCCGCGCCAAGATGACGGATGGATCGCAGCCGCTCGATTGGGCGACGGCGGAGGGGCTCGCGTTCGGATCGCTGCTTCTCGAGAAATTCGCGATCCGGCTCTCGGGGCAGGACTCGGCGCGAGGAACGTTCTCCCAGCGCCACGTGGAATTTCACGATACGAAGACCGGAGAGACCTGGACACCGCTGGCGAAGCTCGCGCCCGAGCAGGGGCCCTTCCATGTCTACAACAGCCCGCTTTCGGAGGCCGGAGTCCTCGGGTTCGAATACGGATACAGCGTCGAATACCCGGAGGCTCTGGTGCTCTGGGAGGCGCAGTACGGCGACTTCGCCAACGGCGCCCAGGTCATCATCGATCAGTTCATCTCGTCCGCGGAGGACAAGTGGCGTGAGACCTCGCGTCTGGGTCTGCTGCTGCCGCATGGTTCCGAAGGACAGGGGCCCGAGCACTCGAGCGCGCGCATCGAGCGATACCTTCAGCTCTGCGCCGAGGACAACATGCGGGTCTGCAACGTGACGACTCCCGCCCAGTACTTCCATGTGCTGCGCCGCCAGATGCGCGATCCCAAGCCGAGCCCGCTGATCCTCTTCACGCCGAAGAGCCTGCTGCGGTTTCCGGCGTCCTTTTCGAGGCTGGACGATCTCGTGTCCGGGTCCTTCCAGCCCTATCTGGAGGACGTCGAGGTTTCGAGCAAGGCCGGCGTCGAGAGGATCTTTTTGTCGGCCGGCAAGATTCACTACGACTTGAGGTCGGCCCGACAGGAGCGAAAGGATTCGCGAACCGCCCTCGTGCGACTCGAGCAGTTCTATCCGTTCCCCTCCGAGGGCTTGAGGCGGTTGTTCGCATCCTATTCGTCCGCTCGCGAGATCGTCTGGGCCCAGGAAGAGCCGCGAAACATGGGCGGCTGGAGCCTCGTCGAGGATCGCCTTCGCGACGTGTTGCCGCCGCAGGCGTCCCTGCGTTACGCGGGGCGGCGCGCCT
>DATDNV010000070.1:0-3195 GCA_036518075.1 Thermoanaerobaculia bacterium | reverse complement strand
CCGCCGCTGCGAGAAGAACGGCCCCCGCGTACCCGGCACCCGCGATCTTGGCGGTCGGCAGATAGATGGTCGCCACCGTCTTGGAGACGGCGCCGAGGGCGGCGCGCGCGAGGAAGACGCCACCGGCTTCTCCGAGAAGGGTGCCGGCGACGCCGATCGCCAGGCCCTCGGCCACGAAGACCGCGAAGATCGCCGAACGCGACGTCCCGAGCGCCCGCAACGTGGCGATCTCCGGCCGCCGCCGCAAGACCGATATGGAGACCGCGTTGGCGATGAGGAAGACGCCGACCAGGAGGGTCAAGGAGCCGAGCGCATTCAGGTTGAAGCGAAACGCCCGGACCATTCGGTCGGCCGTCGCCGCGCTCCTTCCGGGCGGTTGGAGTGCCAGGCCCGCCGGAAGACGCGCGCGAATCTCTTCCGCCGTCTTCTCCCGGGAGACTCCCGGCTCGAGGACGATGTCGACGCGGTCGACGATGCCGGGCCTTCCCAGAAGCTCTTGCGCTGTGAAGATGTCGGTCGCCAGCAGGTCTCCTCCGGCCGCCCGCGCAACTCCGGTCAGCTCCAGCAGTCCGGCGATCGCGACCGAGTGGCGCACGCCGCCCGCGACGATCGCCAGTGAATCTCCCACCGAGAGCCGATGACGCCGCGCGAAGCCCTCGCCGATGAAGACCGCATCTCGGGGCAGCACGCCCGGGCGCTGATGACCGACCAGCTTCATTTCGCGGACGACCTGATCGGCGCCGGGATCCACTCCGAGGATCTCCGCGATCTCTCCCGTGCCGTCGTCGACGACGGCGCTCCCGACCACCGCCGGCGCGAGCGAGCCGCGCGCCCAGAGAAACGACAACGCGGGAAGGGACTCGACGGGAACGCCGCCGACGCCCGTGACCACGAAGTCGCTGCGCCCCGCGATCGAGAACGCCGCCTCTCGGAACGAGAGCGTGACGCTGCGGTTGGCGTGGTGGATCGCGGCAATCGCTCCGACTCCGATCGCGACGCCGAGGACCGGCAGAACGAAGCGCGCCGGATGCCGGCGAGCGGGTCCCGTGACGAGCGCCCGCAGCAGGAGAGGGAACGCGGTTCCGGTCCGGGACCCGGCGGCCTTCGTCGTTATGTCAGATCTGATATATCCCTCCGCCGCGCGCTCACGCTTCGCGGGCCCGCGGCCGCGCGTGAAGCCGACCGTCTTCGATCTCGACGATCCGTCCCGCGCGGCGGGCCGCGGCGCGGGAGTGTGTCGCGAGCACGAGCGTCACGCCGCGCTCGCGGCGGATCTCGTCCAGGAGCTCGAGGACCGCGCTCCCCGACGCTCGATCCAGGTTCCCGGTCGGCTCATCGGCGAGCAGCAGGCGCGCTCCCGTCACCAGGGCTCGGGCGATGGCCACTCGCTGCATCTCCCCGCCCGAGAGCTCGTACGGGTGGGCCGGGGCGCGGTGCGTGAGTCCGACCCGCTCGAGAAGCGCATCTGCCCGCGCTGCGGCGTCGGGTTCGCCGTCCAGCAAACGCGGAAGCGCGACGTTTTCGCGCACGTTCAAGTGCGGCAGAAGATTGAAGAACTGAAAGACGATGCCGACCTCGCGGCGCCGGTAGATCGTCAGCTCCTTCTCCGATAGAGAACCGATTTCGCGCCCGCCCACGGCGATCGTGCCGGCGCTCGCACGGTCGATGCCGCCGATCAGGTGAAGAAGCGTCGACTTGCCGCCTCCGGAAGGACCCTCGATCGCCAGAAATTCTCCCGGAGAGACCTCCAGGTCGATTCCCGCCAGGGCGACGACCGGAAGGGCTCCCTCGTAGACTCGGCGCAGCCCGCGGCAGAGGATGCCGGGCGGAAGGGAATCCCCGGATGCGGGCACGGACAGGAGGATATCGGATAGATTTGCAATTCGTGGGGCTGCGTCGCGGGGCGGCAACGGGCGAGTGAGCCTGCTCTCTCCACTGTTCCGGACGTTTCGCCAGCGCGCGCTCGTCGTGGCCCTGACCCGGCGGGAGCTCGCGGCCCGATATCGAGGCGGCGTCCTCGGCTACTTCTGGTCTCTCGTGAATCCGCTGCTTCTGCTCGCTGTCTACGCGACCGTCTTTCGCCTCGTCTTCCGGCCTCGGGCGGACGTGCGGCCCTACGTCCTGTTTCTCTTCGGCGGCGTGCTCGTGTGGGGGTTCGTGTCCGCCGCGCTGCTCGATGCAGCGGAGACCTTCCGCGCCAACGGCTCCCTTCTGCGCAAGACGACCGTGGCTCCCGAGGTCTTTCCCGCCGTCGCCGTCGGCGCCCGTCTCCTGCACCTGCTACTCGCGCTTCCCGTGCTCGCCGCGGCGATCCTGTACTGCGAGTGGCGCGGGACGATCGAGGCCGGAATCGCCGTACTCGAGTTTCCGCTGGTGTTGGCGCTGCTGGCGTTGACGGTCGAAGGGATCGCTCTCGCCGTATCCGCGCTCGCGGTTCACTTCGCCGACATCCGGGACCTGATCGCCAACCTCCTGACGCTGACGTTCTTCCTGACGCCGGTCCTGTACCCGGTGGCCTCGGTCCCCGAGCGGTATCGCGGGCTTCTGCGCTGGAACCCCTTCTCCACGTTTTTCGCCGCGCTCCACGAGACCGTGTTCTTCTTTCGCCCGGTGCGCGCAAGCGAGTGGCTGTGGATGCTCGGGATCACCGCGTTGGCGGTCGCTCTGGGAGGCGCGGTCTTCGAGAGGCTTCGTGACTCCATCGCTGAGGAAGCGTGAGCGACATGAGCGGGGGCGTCTGCACCGGCCCGCTGCGCGGGCCGATCAACTTTTCTAAACGTGAGCCCTCTGAGTCAGCTCAGGCTCTCGTTCAGAAAATTCTCGGCGCCGGTCGCGCAGCGACCGCCCAGCGCCGACAGATCGTGCCGAGAGGCCCCGCTGCGGGAGAGGCCCCCGCTCATGTGGGAGGAAAAGGGGAGACGCGGGTGTGAGCGTGGATATCGCGATCCGCGTTTCGGGAGTCACGAAGCTCTACCGCCGCTACGGGAGAAAGCGCAGCATCGGCACGCTGAAGTCGGCGTTTCTGACCGGAGCGGCGCGGCTCGCTCTTTCGCCGGACGCCTCCGTTCCCGCGCTGGTCGACGTCAGCTTCGAGATTGACCCGGGAGAAATGGTCGGCGTCATCGGCCCCAACGGCTCAGGCAAGTCGACCCTGCTGAAGCTCCTCGCGGGCATCGTGCGTCCGACGACGGGGCA
>DATDNV010000069.1:0-2355 GCA_036518075.1 Thermoanaerobaculia bacterium | reverse complement strand
GGTTGAACTTCAGCATCTCCGCGTAGGACACCTTCGAGTCGAGGTCCTCGCGCGCGATTTTCAGATGTTGCGTGAGGCCTTCCAGGACGAGCTCCATCCCGACCGCGCGCTCTTCGGGGGTCGCCGGATCGAAACGCTCTTCCACCGCTTTGCGCAGGCCGGGAACCGAATCGAGGGTCGACAGATGTTCCGCGAACGGCGAATCGTCGGAAACCGTAATCCGGTTCCCCGCCGCGAACCACTCGACGATCGGCTCGTAGAGAGGGTGAATCTTCTCCGGAGCCTGGCGCATGCGGCGAAGGCCGGCCGGGTCTTCGGTTCCCTCTTCCGTCTCTTCCCGGCGCCGCTGGGTCGGCCTGCCCGAATCCGGCGCGGGAAATTTCGCGTCGAAGAGCTTCTTGACTGCGGTTCCGATCAGCTTTTTCGCGATGACTTCCGCCCCCTGCTGCTCGCCCTCGTAGACCATCTCGACCTTCCCGGTGATCGCGGGCAGTGTCGCCGGCAGATCGCAAAGGCGGGGCGAGACGCGAGCCTCCCGATTCTTCAGCGCCCGCCGCTCCAGGTTGGAAGCCAGCGTCTCGATCGCCGAGATCGGCATGCGGGCGGAAACTCCGGACGACTGATCCACGAACTCGCTCTGTCGGGCCGCGAACGCGATCTCTTCGACCAGCTCCCGGAACAGGTCGGGAATCTCGACCCGGGGCTCCCGGTCGCGCTCGAGCCAGGCTTCCTGCGCGGTGATCTGCGCGGCGATTTTCACGTCGTCGGGATAGTGAGTCAGGATCTGGGAGGAGATCCGGTCCTTGAGAGGCGTGATGATGTTGCCCCGGTTGGTGTAGTCCTCCGGATTCGCCGAGAAGACCAGCAGAATGTCGAGCGGAATCCGCACGGGGAAGCCTCGAATCTGCAGGTCTCGCTCTTCGAGAATGTTCAAGAGCCCGACCTGGATTCGGGGTTGGAGGTCCGGCAGCTCGTTGATCGCGAAAATCCCGCGATTGGTCCGGGGAACGATTCCGAAATGAATGACCTCCTCGTCCGAGTAGGACCGGCGCTCCGTCGCCGCCTTGATCGGGTCGATGTCTCCGATCAGGTCGGCGATCGTGACGTCGGGGGTCGCGAGCTTCTCCCGGTATCGTTCCTCGCGCGGAATCCAGGAGATCGGCGCGTCGTCACCCTTTTCCGAAAGCATTCGGCGGCCGTACTTGGTGATGGGGCGGAAAGGGTCCTCGTTGATCTCGCTTCCCGCGATCGCCGGAATTTCCGGATCGAGCAGGTTGACCAGCATGCGAAGGAGACGGGTCTTGGCCTGCCCGCGAAGGCCGAGGAGCAGCAGGTCGTGCCTGGAGAGAATGGCGTTGTGCAGCGCGGGAAGGACCGTCCGCTCGTATCCGAAGATACCGGGGAACGGGTTCTCTCCCTTCGCCAGCGCGCAACGCAGGTTCTTGCGCAGCTCGTCTTTGACGTTCTGTGGCCGGTAGCCGCTGCTCTTCAACTCGCCGACAGTCCGGGGCTTGGACATCGAGAAATTCCTTTCTTACTGAGAACGTGGGTCTCCAGCAGAGGACGTAGGACGAAGGAGGTAGGACGTAGGGGAGAGCCCGACGCCTCGAACTGTGTCCCTACGTCCTAACACCCACCACCTACGTCCTTAATTCTCGGACTACCTGTCCGCATTCCGTGAGATTCAGCCGGGCTTGATCGCCGGCACCTGTTCATCGGGACCGAAGAGCCCGGAATCGGGATGTCCGGCCAGTCGCGCTGCCAGACTCGCGAACTCCTCCATCTTATGGCGTTGAAAGCCCTCGGAAGCGTCGCGGATCTTGTCGTCTTCTCCCACGAGCAAAAACGTCGGAACGCTGGTGATCCCGAGCTCCTCCGAAGCCGGCCACGGCTTTGGGTCATAGAGAGTCGCGATCTCGACGCCGAGCCGGCGAGAGAAGTCGCGGGTCGCCTCCGGGTCGTCCTGCGACACGCCCCAAACCGATAGCTTTCCACCGTGAGCGAGGTTGCGGACCCGGTCGAGATAGGGCCACGCCATCTCGCAGGTCGGACACGTCGTCTTGAAGAAGCCGTAGAGGCGCTGTCCGCGAGGCGCCGCCGCCGGCCGGCCCGCCTGGTCCCTCAGCGACTGCGTCGGGAATGAGCGTCCGGGTTGCGGGGCCACGGGCGGATTATAGGAGGCTCGCTGGCGGATTCCTCCCTCGCGGGGACGGAGCGGCTCCTGGGCGGTGACAAGAGCGTTTGCCGCTCCTCCGCTCGGCGGACGCGGATCTTGTGAGGCGGGAACGCCGTCAGCGAGGCGCGAGCTCTTCGAGCAGCCGCGCGAGCGCGTCCTCTTTTCGACGCTGCGCCTGC
>DATDNV010000068.1:0-3770 GCA_036518075.1 Thermoanaerobaculia bacterium | reverse complement strand
GCACGTCGGGATGCGAGACGAGAGGATCCCCCACCGCCCCGCCGGATCCGGTCACCACGTTCCAGACCCCCGGAGGCAGACCCGCCTCCTCGTAGACACGCGCGAGCGCCACGACCGAGGCGGGAGTGTCGGTGGCGGGCTTGATCACGACGGTGTTGCCCGCGATGAGCGCAGCCATTCCCTTCCAGGCCGGAATCGCCATCGGAAAGTTCCAGGGTGTGACGAGCGCGCACACGCCGACCGGCTGGCGCACGCACATCGCGAACTTGTTGGAGAGCTCCGAGGGCGTCGTGAAGCCGAAGAGGCGCCTCCCCTCGCCCGCGGCGAGGAAAGCCATGTCGATCGCTTCCTGCACGTCGCCTCGCGTCTCGGCGAGGACCTTGCCCATCTCGCGCGTCATCAGCCGCGCGAGCTTCTCCTTGTCGCGCTTCAGGATTTCCCCCGCCCGGTACAGAATCTCCGCGCGCCGCGGGGCCGGCGTCGCGCGCCAGCCGGGATAGGCCGCCTTCGCGGCCGCGACGGCCGCCTCGACCTCCTCGCGTCCGCTGTCGGCATAGGTGCCGACCAGGTCGTCCTTGTCGGCCGGGTTTCGATTCTCGAACGTCTTGCCCGACTTCGCCGGAATCCAGCGGCCGCCGATGAGATTGGTCGCCGCGTCGGACGGGCGGGCGTTCCGCGCCTCGGGTCCCTCGCGAACTTCGCGTTCTGTGGCCATCCTCACTCCTTTTCCTTCTGCGATTTCTGGGATCCGCCCGCCGTCATCGCGACGCTGCCCTCCAGCTGCGCTCCCTCGGCGATGATGATCTTGGGGGACTGAACGCTGCCTTCGACGACCGCGGTACTCGCCAACTCCGCCCGCTCGGATGCGACGATCTGTCCCTTGACCGCGCCTCCGACGAAGACAGAGCGGGCTTCGATCTCCCCTTCGACCTCTCCGCCCGCGATAATTTTCACGTCCTCGGCGACGCGGATCTTGCCTTCGAGACGCCCCGCCACCGTCACGTCCTCGTCGCCCGAGAGATCCCCGACGAAACGCGCCCCAGGTCCTACGACCGTCGAGCCGGATTTGGCCGCCGGACGGCCGACTTCACTGGGCGCGGCCACGCGGGGCTCGGGTTTCTTCGTGAACATGAAGAGAAGCGGAATTCCAGACGAGCATCGAGCCGACGAGTATACGTGCTCTCGGCCGTTTTCCGGGAGCAGGCGGCCGGGGATCCCTCAGACTTCCGGCAGCGCGGAGACCTCGGGCTCCTCGGACAGAGCCGCCTCGGGTCGTGCGCCTCGATCCGACGAATAGGCTTCGAGCGCTCGTTTCAGAATGCGAACCGACGCGCGGAGATCGTCTTCATTCAGAACATAGGCGATGCGGACCTCGTTGGCGCCGAGCCCCGGAGTCCCATAGAAACCCCGCGCGGGCGCAACCATCACCGTCGCCTGCTCGTCGGAGAAGTCGGCGAGCAGCCAGCGCGCGAAATCCTCGCTGTCGGCGATCGGAAGACGCGCCACGAAATAGAACGCGCCTTCCGGCTTCGTCAGGAACACGCCCGGAATCTTCCGAAGCCCCTCGTACAGGAGGTCGCGGCGTTTCTCGTACTCGGCAACGATGGATGCGAAGTAATCGGGCCCGAGATCTTGCGCCCCCACGGCCGCGAGCTGCGCGAGTCCGGGCGGCGACAGGCGCCCCTGCGCCATCCGAAGCGCGGCCTGATGGATTTCCGGGTTGCGGGTCACGAGGCAGCCCAATCGGATGCCGCAGGCGCTGTACCGCTTGGAGAGACTGTCCACCACGATGACCTGCTGCTCGAGGCCCGGAAGCTGGAGGGCCGAAACCGATCGGCGCCCGTCGTACACGAACTCGCGGTATACCTCGTCGGCGACCAGGAAAAGGCCGTGATCGCGGCAGAACGAGGCGACCATCTCGAGCTCGTCCGGACGATAAACGGTCCCGGTCGGGTTGTTGGGATTGCAGAGGAGCACCAGGCGCGTCCGATCGGTCAACGCCCGCTCCCATTGCGCGCGCGGAGGAAGATGAAACCCGTTTTCTCCGCTGCTCGTCAGAGGAACCAGCCGCACGCCGGCCAGCGTCGCGAACGCGTTGTAGTTGGTGTAGTACGGCTCGACGACCAGCGCCTCGTCTCCCTCGTTGGTGCCCGCGAACATGGCGAACTGAATCGCCTCGCTTCCGCCGGCGGTCGCCACGAGCTGCTCGGCCGATACGGGAATTCCGAGCCGCGCGTAGTAGGTCACGAGCGAGGCGAGGTACTCGGGCGTGCCTCCGGAGGGGGTGTAGGCGAAGACCTTCTCCTGGATTCGGGAAAGCCGATCTCGCATCGCCGGCGGCGTCTCGAGGTCGGGCTGCCCGATGTTCAGGTGATAGACGTGGATGCCGCGGCGCCGCGCCTGGTCGGCGAGCGGAGAGAGCTTGCGGATCGGCGAAGCCGGCATCGCCTGGCCGCGCCGGGACACCACGGGTCGCACGGGCGGATTCTAACTCCCGGCCGCCGGTCCAGAATGGCCGAGCCGGCGGCTCAACTGGCCTTCTCGACTCCCGGCCGCGGCGAGCGCAGAATCGAGCGATGACGATGCGCTGGTTCGACCGTTCGTTCCGATTCGATCTTCCCGTCTCCCTCTTCCCGGCGGTCCTCGAGCGCCTCCGAGGAGCGCCGGCGCGGCTCGAGGAGAAGCTGCGAGCGGCCCCGGCGCCGCTGCGCACCCGGCGGCCCGGAGACACCTGGTCCGCGCAGGAGCACGCGGGCCACCTGCTCGATCTCGACGAACTCCATACCGCGAGGCTCGACGACTATCGAGGAGGCGTGAAGACGCTGCGCCCTGCCGACCTGGCCAACCGCCGGACGTTCGAAGCGAATCACAACGCGCGGCCGCTCGAAGAGATCCTGGCGGGCTTTCGCCGGGGACGCGCCGAATTCGTGCGCGCGCTCGAGGAATGGGACGAATCGCGCCTGAGCGACACGGCCATTCACCCGCGTCTCAATCAGCCGATGCGCCTCATCGACATGGCCATCTTCGTCGCGGACCACGACGATCATCATCTGGCACGAATGACGGAGATCCTGAAGGAGTTTGGGCGGTAGGAGTGCGAAGTTCTAACTTCTGAGTTCTAACTGAGGGAATTCGTTCTCCAACTTTGAACCTTGCACTTCGCACTTTGAACTGTTCGGCGCGCTCAGCGGAAAGGAACGACCCTCGGACAACGCAAGCAGGATCGGATGTCGACCGGGATCTCGACGACGACCGGACCCACCGCCGTCGCGGCTCCATCTCCGTAGATCACAAGCTTGACCGTCCAGTCTCCCGTTTGAGCATATTCCTTCGTCACGACCTGACCGGACCCGGTCGTTCCGTCGCCGAAGAACCACAGGTACTGTGACGCTTTGATCTCGCTTGCCGTGAAGGTGATCGGCGAGCCCACGCCCGCCACGACGTTCCCCGTGCCGCGATCGCGCGAGGCGCCCGAAACGGTATAGGCGGTGGAGGGAAGCGGCAGGATCGGAACAGCGACGCTAATCGTGAAGCTCCCGATCAGGGGACCGACGAGCGTCTGGACGCCGTCGCCGTAGACCGTGAGGTGGCCCATCATCATGCCTGGCGAGGAATAGGTCTTGACGACGCTCTTCCCCGACGCGGAAGTCCCGTCTCCAAAGTCCCAGATCCACTGGTTCGCATTGGTTTCGCTGGCGGTAAATGTGATCGGCTGACCGGCAATCGCGTCGTAGAAGTCGAAGTTCGGGTCGTGCGGCGCTCCCGCGACG
>DATDNV010000067.1:0-3812 GCA_036518075.1 Thermoanaerobaculia bacterium | reverse complement strand
AATCGCCGGCAGCTGCGCGGCGAGGTCATCCTGCATCGGCGCGCGATTGGCCTTGTAGGAGGCGTAGGTCTGGTGTCGAACGGTGCGCTGAGGGCCATCCCACGCGACCGCCAGGTACTCGGGCGTGTGTTCGCGGAGCATCTTTCGCAGCATGTTCACGAAACCGTAGATCGCGTTGGTCGGACGGCCGGCGGAGGTCGAGAGACGCTGGATGGCATGGTAGGCCCGGTGTACGTTGGACATCGCGTCGACGAGGTAAAGCTTGGGCCTGCTCGACATCAGGAAACCGATTCTATGGGGGAAGCCCGCGGGCGATCGGAGCCTCAGAAGGCAAGAAGGGCTTGCCCGGGCGAGAAAAAGAGGACGAAAAAAAATTCGCGCGACCCTTTCGGTATCGCGCGATTAACTAAAGACCAGAGTACCAAACGCGCACGCTCGTGTCAAGGAAATTTTCTCCGAGCGTCCATTCCTGACAAAGAGTGTGTTTTCAGAGATTAGAGAGGGCGCGCTTCAGAACGTCTTTCGAACCGCCGCGACGATCTGGGACCTCAATCTCTGCGAATCGACCTGGAGAGCCGCCGTCTCCTTTTGCATCTGCCCGACGAAGACCAAATCCGAGACGCCCGGCAAATTGATGCCGACGTTCAAAAGCGCGCTCTCGACGGCGCCCTCGAGCAGAATCGCTGCCGAACCGGCGTCCGACAGCGCGTTGGGGTTTCCTTTCTCGACCAGTTCCGGGAGCGCGGACAAGAGCGTCGCGGCGAGACGAGCGGTGCGCATCGGCACTTCCGTCGCCTTTCGATTGGCGTTCTGGATCGCTTCCTGCCGGGAGGCCTTCTGGTCCTCGGTCTCCTTGGGGAGCCGGCGGGCGGCCACCACCGAATCGTAGGCGGTCGAGTCCTCGCGGGCGAGCCTCGAGAATTCCTCCCTTGCGCGGCGCGCGGCCTCTGAAATCGACCGCATCGCCGTATGGGCGGAGGCGAACTTCTCTTTCGAGAGGGTGAGCGCGGCGACCATCTCGGTCAACGCCGCCCCCAGGGCCCCGGCCACGGCCGCGGCGGTTCCTCCTCCGGGAGTCGGCGCCTCGGAGGCGACCGCCGAGAGAAAGCCGTCGAGCGGTAGCTTGCCAAAGTCGGTCACGATTGCAGGCCCTCGATGAGTCGGCCGCCCTTCACGACGGCCGCGACCAGGTTGACGCCCCAATGATAGATGAGGTGCCGGTCGTCGGGGGCGTCGAGCAAGACGACATCGGCGTGCTTGCCGATCTCCAACGATCCGATCTCGCTCGCGAGGCCGAGCGAAGCCGCGCCGTTCAGCGTGATGGCGGTGAGCGTTTCGTCGACGGTCATGCCCGCGTCGAGGCACGCATGAGCTGCCACGGACGCGAGCGACTCCGTGTGGCAAGTGCCCGGATTGGAGTCGGAGGCGATGGCGACGGGGACGCCGGCTTCCATCAGCGCCCGGGCCGGCGCCTGCCGCGACCGGATCCACCAGGCAGTACCCGGCGCGAGCGTCGCGACGGTTCCTGAGCGCGACAGCGCGTCGATCTCCTCGGGGCCGATGCGAAGCAGATGATCGGCGGACTCGGCACGAAGCTCGGCAGCAAGACGGGCTCCGCCCGAAAGCACGAGCTCGTCCGCGTGAATCCGAAGCCCCAGACCGAGACGGCGGGCAGATTCGAGAATCGTCCGTGATTCTTCGACCGTGAAAGCGCCCCGGTCACAAAACACGTCGCAGAATCGCGCGAGGCGCTGGTTTGCTGTCTGAGGCAGGATCTCCTCGGTGATGATGGAGATCCAACGATCTCGCCGCGAAGTGAACTCCGGCGGAACTTCGTGGGCCGCGAGGAGGGTCGGGACGATCCGGGGAACAGAGTCCGGGGATTCGGACAGCGACGCGAGAAGCCGCAGCGCACGTAGCTCCGAATCGACCGTCAACCCGTACCCGGACTTGGCCTCGATCGTCGTCGTGCCGGTCGCGAGCATCCGCGCGAGCCGTTTGCGTGTCGCTCCGGCAAGCTGCTCGTCGCTGGCCGCCCGCGTCGCACGGACCGTCGAGAGAATGCCTCCTCCCTGCTCCGCGATCGACGCGTAGCTCTCTCCCGCCAGCCGGCGTGCGATCTCTTCGCCGCGATCCCCCACCCAGACCGGATGCGTGTGCGCGTCGACGAGCCCGGGAATCGCGGTCTGGCCCGAGGCATCGATCGAGACCGCCGCGGGCTGCCGCCCGAAGCGACGCTCGTACTCTGCTTCGGGCCCGACGAACGTGATCCGGCCGTTCTCGGCCCGAACGGCGGCTCCTCGGACGCGTTGGATCTCACCCTGCGCGGCGCCCCGTCGGGCGGCGGTGCCGCGCGGCGTTGCGAGACAGCCGATGTTGCGGATTTCGAGGGACGACATCTCGAGTGAGAAATCTACTCCGCTGCCGAAGCGATCGCCGCCATCAGTGCCATCCCGAGCGAAGCGAGGGAACTGTCCTCGTCGATGCGCTCCTCGGAATGACAGCGGGGTTGCTTATCTCGCGGTCTCGCCCTTCTCGGGCTTCCGAGTCAGATACGACATCGGTTTGTCTTTCTCGTCTTCCTCGCGGTCGAAGTCGAGAACGGTTTGGAAGAGCTCGATCATCTTCTGAAGCTGCAGCCGGAAGTTGGCGCGCTGGATCTTCAGCTCGTGAATCGCTTTCTCGATCTCCGCGGACCGCTGCAGCGCGTTGTGCGTCATGCGCTCGCTCGCGTCGTGCGCTTCGCGGACGATCATCTCGGCCTGCTTCTGGGCGGTGCCGCGGATGTCTTCGGATGCGCGCTGCGCCGCCAGAAGCGTCTCTTTGAGGATTCGCTCCCGCTCCCGATGCTCCTCATTTTCCTCTTCGAGCCGCCGCGCGCGGGTCTCGAGCTCGGCGTTCGCCCGCGCAAGATCTTCCATTTCTTCCGCGATGAGGGCGAGGAAAGACTCGACCTCGACGGGGTCGAATCCCTTCCACTTTCGAGTGAACTCGTGCTTCTGAATCTCGAGCGGCGTCAGACGGGACATCAGGGCCTCCTCATGAGAAGGTGGAAACAGCGAGTCGGGCGACGAAACGGGACGCGGCATAGATGAGGATCAGCACGAACAGCGGCGAAAGATCGATGCCTCCCGTGCGAGACGGCGGCAGCAGCCGCCGGAACGGGCGGAACAGTGGCTCGGTCGTCACGTAGAGAAAACGCACGATCGGGTTTCGTGGATCGGGGCTGACCCACGAGACGAGGGCCGCGATGATGACGAGCCATTGAAGCGCCTGAAGAATGTAGAGAATGACGTCGAAGAAGGCTCCGGTCGCGGAGCCTCCGACGCTCACGCCTCTCCCCGCGGCCCGAACAGGCTCGTGCCGATCCGAACTTCGGTCGACCCCTCTTCGACGGCGACCTCGAAGTCGTGGCTCATTCCCATCGAGACTTCGGGAAGCGCCCGGCCAAATCGGTCGGCGATCCGGTCGCGAAGCTCGATCAGCTTGCGAAAATAGGGACGCGCCCCTTCCGGGTCTTCCGTGAAGGGGGGGACGCTCATGACGCCGCGCAAATCCAGATGCGGCTGAGCCAGGATTGATCCCGCCAGAGCGATCGCGCTCTCCGACGCGACGCCGGACTTGGTCGCTTCGCCGCCGAGATTGATCTCCATGAGCACCGGAAGAGTCCGGCCTTCCGCGGCGAGCAGACCCTCCAGACGGACCGCAAGTCTTTCCCGATCTAGGCTTTCCACGACTGAGAAGTATTGTAACGCCGGCCTGGCCTTATTGGTCTGCAGAGGACCAATCAATTTCCAGACGAGGCCCGGGAG
>DATDNV010000066.1:0-5258 GCA_036518075.1 Thermoanaerobaculia bacterium | reverse complement strand
ACGGGCGCCGACATCTCGAAGCTTCGCAAGACCGGTCCGCCCAAGCCGCCGATCCTGCCGGGCGCGACTCCCGAAGTGGCGGACGGGAAGATCGGGCCGTTAGTCCCCGAACCGGCCTAACAGCTATCAGCTATCAACTCGCAGCTTTCAGCCAGATCGGATGATTGGCGCGTTTGGCTGAGAGCTGTAAGCTGATAGCTGCAAGCTCATGACCATAGCCAAGACGTTCCTTTCAGAGTTCGATACCGAGATGGCAGCTACCCGCAAGCTGCTCGAGCGCATCCCCGCGGACCGTCTGGATTGGAAGCCGCACGAAAAGTCGAGGACGCTTGGCGAGCTCGCCACGCACGTCACGGAGATGCCGCGCTGGGGACTGCGCTTTCAGGGGGAAACATTCCAGGTCGGAAGCGAGAAGGCGCCGCCGATGAAGACGGCCGCGCAGTTCGTCGCGCGGTTTGACGAGAACACGGCTGCAGGCCGCGCCGGTCTCGCTGGAAAGACCGACGACCAGATGCGCGCCGAATTCAAGGTTCTCAAGCCCAACGGCGAGGTGTTCTTCGCGCTCCCCCGGCGCTCGCTGGTGCGGCGGGTCCTGCTCAATCACCTGATCCACCACCGCGGGCAGCTGACTGTCTATCTCCGGCAGAACGACGTGCCTCTGCCATCGATCTACGGCCCCACAGCCGACGAAGCCGTCTGACCGACTACAGGGCGCTCACGACGAGGCTCTAGGTCTGGGATTTTCGACTTAGGACTTCGGACCTAAGACTTCGCACTCGTCCAGAGGGCAGCGGGACTGCTCAAGTGACGAGTTACACTCTGAAAGTGACAGTTCCAGCCGACCTGATCATCCCCGCGCGCAGCGCTGCGGAACTGGCCGAGATCCTGTCGTGGGACGGCACGCGGCCGGCGACGTTCGCCGCTTCCGAGTTTCCGGTCGACGTCGTTCGGCTCGATGGGTCCGCCTCGCCTCCGGTGGCGGTCGCCCGCTCTCGGAGGACGGAGACCCTGAAAGCCTTTCCGGCGACGCTCCGGCAGCGCGCCCAGGCGGCCTTCGACCGCGCCAGCCGGATCGCGCCGAAGCTGCCCCTCCGCTCCGGCCGGAGCCTCGATTTCGCCGCTCCCCCGATCGTCATGGGGGTCATCAACGTCACCCCCGACTCCTTTTCCGACGGCGGCGTCCACTTCGATCGCTCCCGCGCCGTCGCGTCGGCGCTCGAGATGTTCGAGGCCGGCGCGGCGGTCGTCGACGTGGGCGGCGAATCGACTCGGCCATCGACCTACGGGGAGTCCGCGGCGGTGCCTTCGGAGGAAGAGATCCGGCGGATCCTGCCCGTGATCGAGGAGCTCCGCCGGAAGACCGATCTCCCCATCTCCGTCGACACACGAAGAGCCTCCGTCGCGCGGGAAGCGATCGCCGCCGGCGCCGACATCGTCAACGACGTCTCCGCGCTGCGGCATGACCCGAACATGGCGCAGGCGGTCAGCGAGACCGGCGCGGCGTTGATCCTGATGCACATGAAGGGAGACGATCCCCGGACGATGCAACAGGACACTTCTTACGGCCATCCCATCGCGGACATCGCCCGCGAGCTCGCGGCGGCTGCCGATCGCGCGCTCGGCGCCGGAGTTCCCGCCGACAAGATCGGAATCGACCCCGGCCTCGGTTTCGGCAAGAGCCCCGAAGGGAACCTCGTCCTGCTGCGCTATCTGGCGGCGTTCCGGTCCATCGGGTTTCCGCTCGCGGCCGGAGCCTCGCGCAAGGCCTTCGTTCGCCGCTTCTCCGGCGTCGGGGAGAGCTCGAGCGCACCCGATCGCCTGCCCGGATCTCTGGCGAGCCTCGCCGCCGCGGCCGCCGCCGGCGCGGCGCTCGTCCGCGTCCACGACGTCGCCGAGTCGGTCCGATTTCTTCGGATGCGACAGGCCATCGAAACGCCCGCCGCCGCGGTCGCCCGGCCGGCCGGAGCGACGGCGCCATGAGGGAGGCTCTCGGGGAAAAGCTCCAGGCGCTGCCGCACCTGCACGTGACCTGGCGCGACATCGTCGACATTCTCGTGGTCGCGGTGATCGCCTACACGCTGCTGCGGCTGATTCGCGGCACGCGCGCGGTCCAGATGGTCCTGGGCATCGTCACGGTCTTCCTGCTTTACGAGGCCGCGGTCATTCTCAAGCTGGTCGCGGTACGCACGGTGCTCGAAGCGTTGCTCTTCTATCTGCCGTTTGCGATCATCGTGATCTTCGCGCCGGAGCTGCGGCGGGCGCTCGCCGCCTTCGGGCGCACCCCGTTTCTCTCGTGGTTTTCGGGCTATCAGGCGGCGGAAACGATCTCCGACATCGTACTGGCGGCGACGTCGATGTCCGCCCGCCGGATCGGCGCGCTGATCGTGCTCGAGCGGCGCGAGGGACTCAAGACATACATCGAGAACGGAGTGCCGATCGACGCGGGAGTCTCCTACGATCTCCTCGTGACTCTGTTCGCTCCCGGAACGCCCCTGCACGACGGAGCGGTCATCATCTCGGGCGAGCGCATCGCGGCGGCCGCCTCCTTCCTCCCTCTGTCGCTCAAGGAAGGCTTGCCCAAGCGGATCGGCACGCGCCACCGCGCGGCGATCGGGATCACCGAGGAGACCGACGCGCTCGCGGTCGTCGTGTCCGAGGAGCGGGGAATGATCTCGATTGCCCGGGACGGCCAGCTGATCGAAGACCTCGACGGCAAGATGCTGCGCGATCTCCTCCTGCGCGAGGCGGCCACGCGATGAGCAGGAACGGGAAGGGACGGCTCCGTGGCTGACCGGCCGGCTGTGCTCCACAACATCGGGATGAAAATCGTGGCGCTCGCGATCGCGCTGATCGTCTGGTTCGTGTTCTCCGCGCAGCGCAAAGAGCGCATCTCGGAACGGAGTTACCGGATTCCGCTCTCGATCGTGAACATTCCCCCCCAGATGACGATCGCCTCTCCCCTGCCGACCGGCGTCGAGGTCCGCATTCGCGGCCCGTTCACTCCCCTGCGACAGCTCGATCCGTCGAAGATCGAAGCGGTCATCGACCTGTCCGACGCGCAGCGGGGCGAGCGCGTCTACCGGCTCGCGCCCGAGGACATCAACGTTCCGCAGGACGTGGAGGTCCTCGCGATCTCCCCCAGCGACGTGCGGATCTTGCTCGACACCACTTCGGAGAAAGAGGTTCCCATCACTCCGACGATCACCGGCACGCCGGCGCCCGGATTCGAAACGTACGAAGTCCAGAGCGAGCCCAGGGTGGCGCGGGTCGTGGGACCCGGCGCATCTCTGGCAGACCTGAATCACCTTTCCACCGACGCCATTTCGATCGCGGACCGCAGCGTGACGATGTCGGTTCCGGCGACCGTCCGCGTCGACGCTCCGGGAGTCCGAATCCGGGAAGGCCAGATCGTGACCGTCACGGTTCGGATCCGCCCGGTCAGCGGGGAGGCGGTCACGCCGACTCCCGCGGCGGGAAAGCGGCGCAAGTGAAGCTCTTCGGGACCGACGGCTTGCGAGGCCAGGCGGGCGAGTTTCCGCTGGATCGGGCATCGGTGCGTCTGATCGGTGAAGAGCTCGGTCGGCTGGCGGCGAAGGAGAAGCGTCCGGTCGTCATCGGCGGAGACACGCGCGAGTCCACGCCCGAGCTGATCGCGGAGCTCGCCGCCGGCATCCGAGCTTCGAAGGGACAGGTCCGCTGCGCGGGAACGATCACGACTCCGGGAGTCGCCGAGCTGGTTCTCGCGCTGGGCGCCTCGTCGGGAGTCTCCGTTTCCGCCTCGCACAATCCCTGGCAGGACAACGGGATCAAGATCTTCGGCTCCGACGCAAAGAAATGGCCGGACGCCTGGGAGACCGAGCTGGAGACCGCCCTTCTGGCGCGCCGATCGGACGGACCGGCGCCCGGCGCGCGGAGCGCGGAATCGGCGGAGCCCGATCCCCGGCTCGCCGCCGCCTACCTCGAACGGCTGGGGAAACGGATCTCTGGGAGACTCAACAATATATATATTGTTATCGACGCCGGCAATGGCGCGGCGTTCCGGCTGGCGCCCGCGGCGTTCGAGAATGCGGGCGGCCGCGCAGAAGCGATTCACGCGGCGCCCGACGGGCGCAACATCAATGCGGACTGCGGCGCGCTGCATCCGGAAAGCATGGCGCGGACGACCCGCGAGCGCGGCGCGCAGATGGGAGTCGCCTACGACGGCGACGCGGACCGTTCCATCTTCGCCGACGAGAACGGCCGAATCCTCGACGGCGACGACGTGCTCTGGATCGTCGCGACCCACTGGAAGCGGCGCGGCAAGCTCCCGTCCGGAGGCGTCGTCGGAACGGTCATGTCCAACTACGCGCTCGAGGCGGGATTCGAACGGGAGGGAATCCCCTTCGCACGTTCCGCCGTCGGAGACCGCAACGTCGCGCGGCTGATGGAAGAGCGGAACGCGGCGCTCGGCGGCGAAGCTTCCGGGCACATCCTTCTGCCGGGTTCCCCGGCCGGCGACGGCATCGCCACCTCGCTTCTCCTCGCGCAGCTGCTGGTCGAGACCGGGGAGCCTCTCTCGCACCTCGCGACGCTCCAGAAGGTCCCGCAGATCCTGCGCAATGTCCGCGTCGCCCGACGCGCGCCGATCGAGGATTTCCCCCGCATCGCCGAGGCGGTGCGCCGCGCCGAGCGCACCCTCGACCACCGGGGACGCGTGTTCCTCCGCTATTCCGGCACCGAGCCGCTCCTGCGCATCCTGGTCGAGGGATTCGACGCTCAGACCGTCGCGGAGACCGCCGACGAGCTCGAGGCAGTCGTGCGCACCGAGCTCGCTTGACGGCGCCCGCGCGAATCCGCGGGATCCTCTTCGACGCCGGCGGCACGCTGATCCACGTCGACGGCCGGAGGTTCTGCGAGGCCGCCGCGCTCCACTACGACGGCGAAGGTTTTATCCGCGCGGAGGCGGCCGCGGTCGCCGAGGTCCGCGCCTGGATCGTCGCGCACCCCGAATCGACCGACCTCGAGAGGCTTCCGCTTTTTCTCGACACAATCCTCCGGCACCTCGCGGTCGAGTCCGAGAAGGACCGGAGAACCGCCATTGCGCGCGTCGCGGAGGAGCACCGGAAAAGCAATCTCTGGTCCCGGCCGAGCGCGGGCGCCGCGGAGACCCTGTCCGCTCTTCGCCGGAGAGGCTACCGTCTCGGGGTCGTCTCCAACGCGGATGGGCGCGTGCGAGCGCTGCTCGAAAAGGCGCAGGTCGCGTCCTTTTTCGAGTGCAT
>DATDNV010000065.1:0-12169 GCA_036518075.1 Thermoanaerobaculia bacterium | reverse complement strand
GCGTTCTTCGACCGCGGCCCCAAGTTCCTCCATTACGAGCCCCGGCACCTCTTCATCGGAAACATCGAGTACGACCACGCCGATCTCTACCCGGACATCGAGTCGGTCTCAGACGCGTTCCGCCGGGTGGCCGCGCTCGTCCCGCCCGAAGGAACACTGGTCGTCAACGCCGATGACCCTCGAGTCGCCGACGCCATCCGCGGCGCCCGAGCGCCGCTCGTCCGGGTGTCGGTCTCCGACCCCCTGGCCGACCTTGCCGCCGCGGACATCCGGTTTCATCCGGAAGGCACCGAATTTCTCCTCGTCGAAGCGGGACAGCCGGCGCTGCGACTCTCTTCGCCGCTTCACGGTCTTCACAACGTCTCCAACGCTCTGGGCGCGATCGCGCTCGCCCGGGGGCTCGGCCTGACCGTGTCGGAGATCGCCCGGTCGCTGCCTCGGTTCGAAGGGGTCGCGCGCCGGCTGCAGGTCGTCGCCGAGTGTAACAATATATATATTGTTGATGATTTCGCGCACCACCCGACGGCCGTTCGCTCCACGCTCCAGGCGGCGCGCGCGCGCTGGCCGGAACGAAGAATCTGGGCGCTGTTCGAGCCGCGGTCGAACACGGCCGGACGGCGGATCTTTCAGGAAGACTACGAGGAGGCGTTCGCTTTCGCCGACGCGGTGGTCCTCGCCCCGGTCTTCCACGCGAAACGGCTCGCGTCCGACGCCATTCTCGACCGCGAAGCGATCGCGGAGCGTGTCCGAGGGAGCGGAAAGCCCGGATTTGCCCCGAATACGCTCGCCGAGATCCCCGAGATCATGCGCGAGCACGCTCGGCCGGGCGACGTTCTGATCCTCATGTCCTCCGGCGCCTTCGGCGGATTGCCCGCGACTCTCAAAGAAGAGCTCTTCCAGCGAGAGATGCCGACGACAGGCGCGACAGACTCACCCCGAGCGGCCGGTGCGGTCAGCCGCGGACGCGGTTTTTGAGAACGCCGATCCGCTCGATCTCGACCTCGACGACGTCTCCGGACGAGAGCGGGGCGATCCCGGCGGGCGTGCCGGTCAGGATCAGATCGCCGGGAAAGAGGGTCATCATCCGGGAGACGTAGGCCAGGAGAACCCGGGGCGAAAAAACCATGTCCGCGGTGCGCGCGGACTGCTTGACCTTTCCGTTCAGGCGAGTCTCGATCGCGAGGTCGGAGGGATCGACGCCCGAGACGATCTCCGGTCCGATCGGACAGAACGTGTCGAAGGACTTCGCGCGAGCCCATTGACCGTCCTTCTTCTGCAGATCGCGCGCGGTGACGTCGTTGGCGCAGCAGACGCCCGCCACCGCATCCCAGCCGTCTGTCTCGCGCCACGCCTTGATCCTCTTCCCGATGACCAGAGCGAGCTCCCCTTCGAAATCGACACGCGCCGATTCGGGAGGAAGCACGATGTCTCCGCCGCCGCGAACGAGCGAGGAGGGCGCCTTCAAGAACAGGAGCGGCTCCTGATCCGGAACCTCGTTTCCCAGCTCCTTCGCGTGCTCGCGGTAGTTTCGTCCGACGGCGACGATCTTCGACGGGAACGGCGGCGCCTCGGGAGAGTCAAAGGGAATTCGTTTCACGGTCTTACCTCAGCTACGTTCGAGGGCTTTCGTTTAGAAAATTTCCGGCCGCCGCTCGGAGCGAGCGCCGCGGCCTGTCCATCATCGCTTCGTCGCATCCGGCGCGAGCTCCCCCGCGTAGATCTCGCGCGCGTCTCCGGTCAGAGTCACGTCGGTCATCATTCCCTCTTTTTCCTGAAACGAAACGACGAAGTCGATGCCGCTGCGGGTTCCGCAGGCGACCGGGGGCGACACGCGTCGCTGGCGCACCGCCTCCACGGCCGCGGCCACGACGCCGGAGCCGCAGGCGAGAGTCTCCCCTTCGACACCGCGCTCGAAGGTCCGAACGGAGATTCGGTTGGACGAGACCACCTGGACGAAATCGACGTTTGCCCCCGCGGCAAGCGCCGGATGGTGGCGCAGCGGCGGCGCCAGACGCGCGATGTCGAGACGCTCGAGATCGCGAGCGACGAAGAGGACCAGATGAGGCACGCCCACCTCCATCGGCGTGGCCGTCGGCGGCAGCCCTTCCTCCGTGATCGAAATCGGCGCACCCGGCGCCGGAAACGAGGGCAGAAACAGCGTCACTTCCTCCCCCGCCACGCGGGATCGGATCGCTCCCCATCCGGTCTCGATCGTCGGATCCTGCGCTGCGGCGAGGCCGCGGCGGGCCGCGTACCGCGCCGCGCATCGCGTCCCGTTGGCGCAGAAAGAGGCCAGGCTTCCGTCGGAGTTGAAGTAGTCGAGCCGCACTGCGCCGTTGGAGCCTCCGCTCACCAACAGCGCGCCATCGGCGCCGACCGAAAGTCCGCGACGGCAGAGAAGCGCGATCTCGCGCCGATCCACCTCTCTCAAGAGCCGGCCGTCGGCCTCGAAGACGAGAAAGTCATTGCCGCCGCCGGCCATCTTCACGAAGCGATTCGGGAGCGCCACTAAAAGAGTCTATTGCGGTCCAAGGTCCAAGGTTCAAAGTCCAAAGTTCAAGATCCAATTGCCCCCAATCACGCTGGCCGCAAACCTTGGACTTTGGACCTTTAACCCGGCCTCAGAAGGGTTCGGCCAGTGCCTCCGGCGAGGGCGGGCTTTCGTTGCCGGCCGTGTCGACGGCTTTGATCACGTAGCGATACCTCTGGCCGGGCGTGGCGGTTTCATCGTTGAAGAAGCTCTCCTTGACGAGCTCTTGCCTGAGCGGTTCGAACGAGCCCGGTCCTTCGGCCCGGTAGATTCGATACCCCGCCAGATCCGAAGCCGCGACGGGGTCCCAGACCAGACGCACGAGCTTCCCTTCCGACAAAGCGTCGAGCCTTCGTGGAGCCGACGGCGGGAAGACATCGCGATAGTCCACGCCCGCCTCCTCGGCGGGCGAACCCAGGATCTTCGGCTTTCCCGCGAGCGTCGCTCGAACCGTGTACACCAGCTTTCCGTAAGGAGGCGCCGCGTCGACGAAGCTCGTGCCGGCGATCGGCTTGGCATTGCGCGGCGCGCCGTATTCCTCCTCGTCGAGGAATCGGCGATAGACGAAGAAACCGCCGATCTTCACCGGACGATGGAGCAGATCGGTCTCCGGTTCCAGCCACTCGAGGCAGACGCGGCCCTCTTCCGCGCTCAGAGCGAGGATCGTGGGCCGGTCGGGAGGAATGTCGGGGGCGAGAACCACAAGATTCGAGAGTGGGCTCCTCTGGCCCGACCGGCGCACCGAGACCACCGCATATGCGATCGAGGACGGCGCCTTGCCCTGGGCCAGCAGGGGCATCAGGCCGTCCCGATACACGACCTGCGCGCCATGCGTCGCCTGAGCGATCGCGGCGACCGACAGTCGATCGACGCGCTTGGCTTCCTTGTAGAACGCCTCCTCGGCCAGACGCGCGTTCAACGCCGCGCGGCGCTCGCCCGGGATTGGCGCCTCGTCGGTGCGCGGTGTCCCCGCGCCGGAGGAAGCCGCGGGCGGCGCGGTCAACGCGGAAGGAGGATTCACGAAGCGATAGACCTCGACCGCATCGAGATCGGTCAGAGGCAGCCCCGTCAACAGCCGGTCCGGGTAGGTAAACGTCAGGACCGCGTCGGATCCCTCCTGGTCGACCGCGAGATCCTTGATCGCCATCGGGGCTCGCGGGAGCGGCGGCATGGGGTCGCCTCTCTTCCCGCAGGAAGAGAGCTCCAGCACGAGAGGAAGGGAGGCGACCAGGGCCCAACGTCGAATCATCGAGATTCCGCGCTCGCGCGGACGGATCACAGTACGTAGCGCGAGAGATCTTCGTCCTTGACCAGGTCGGCCAGCGCGGAACGCACGTCTTCCACCTCGATGCGGATCGTCTTGCCGGCGTTCTCGGGACCCGCGAACGAGATGTCCTCCAGGAGTCGTTCGAGGATCGTGTGCAGGCGCCGCGCGCCGATGTTCTCGAGGGCACGGTTGACCCGCTCCGCGTCCCGGGCGATCTCGCGAACCGCCTCTTCGGAAAAGCCGAGCTCGACGTTCTCGGCGCCGAGCAGCGCGGCGTACTGCTTCAAGAGCGCGTTCTCGGGCTCCGTCAGGATCCGGACGAAATCCTCTTCGGTCAGGGAGTCGAGCTCGACCCGAATCGGAAACCGGCCCTGGAGCTCGGGGATCAGGTCGGACGGCTTCGAGACGTGAAACGCGCCGGCGGCGATGAAGAGGACGTGATCGGTCTTGACGAATCCATACTTGGTATTGACCGACGTGCCTTCGACGATCGGCAGAAGATCCCGCTGGACTCCTTCCCGGGAAACGTCCGGGCCCCGGCCCGATTCGCGGCCCGCGACTTTGTCGATCTCGTCCAAGAAGACGATGCCGGCGGATTGCGCGCGCTCGACCGCTTCGCGGGCGACCTGCCCCGGATCGACCAGCCGCCCTTCCTCTTCCGCCTGCAGGATCTCGCGCGCTTCCGCGACCGTGGCGCGACGCCGTTTCTTTTTCGAGCCGAAGAGACCGGGGAGCATCTCCTTGACGTTGATGTCCATCTCCTCGACCCCTTGATTGGTGACGATCTCGAACGACGGAAACGTTTTGTCGGCGACCTCGACCTCGACCGTGCGGTCCTCGAGCTTTCCCTCGCGCAGCAGCAGTCGCAGCTTGGCCCTCGTCTCCTCCGCCTCGCTCTCGGGAATCGCCGGAAGAAGCAGTTCCAGCAGTCGTTGCTCCGTGCGCATGCGCGCTCGGTCCCGGATCTGGACCGTTTTCTCCTCGCGGACCATCTGCACCGCCACCTCGGTCAGGTCGCGCACGATCGACTCGACGTCGCGGCCGACGTACCCCACCTCGGTGAACTTCGACGCTTCGACCTTGAGGAACGGGGCGTCCGCCAGGCGGGCGAGACGCCGCGCGATCTCGGTCTTTCCGACTCCCGTGGGTCCGATCATCAGAATGTTCTTGGGAAGAATCTCGCGGGCCATGTCGGCCGAGAGCTGTTGCCGCCGCCAGCGGTTGCGCAGCGCGACGGCGACCGCGCGTTTCGCCTTCTTCTGGCCGATGACGAACTTGTCGAGCTCGGCGACGATCTCCCGGGGCGTGCGCGCGCTCGACGCCGCCTTTGCCTCCTCGGCCGCTTTTTCGCCGGGCATCAGAAAGACCATGGAATCATCGCCGTTTCCTCAGAGCTCTTCGACCGTGATCTTGTCGTTCGTGTAGATGTCGATCGCCGCGGCGATCGACAGGGATTCGCGAGCGATCTCCGCGGCGCTCATGTCCGGCTTGTGCTTCAAGAGCGCCCGGGCCGCAGCGAGCGCGTACGCGCCGCCCGAGCCGACCGCGAGCACTCCTTCTTCCGGAGAAATGAGATCTCCGGTTCCGGAGATCAGCAGCGACACCTTCTTGTCGGCAACGATCAGGAGCGCCTCGAGCTGCCGCAGCATCTTGTCGGTGCGCCAGTCCTTGGCGAGCTCGATCGCGGCCCGCTCGAGATTGCCGCGGAACTCCTCGACTTTTGCCTCGAATCGCGAGAAGAGGGCGAATGCGTCGGCCGTCGAACCGGCAAATCCGGCCAGCACTTCTCCCCCCTTCAGCCGCCGGATCTTGGCCGCAGTCTGTTTCATCACCGTCGTCCCATGAGTGACCTGGCCGTCGGAAGCCATCGCGACGCGGCCGCCGTGGCGTACGCAGAGAACCGTGGTGTGATGCCACTGCGAAATCGAAGTCATGTGAGGAGACATTATCTCTTGCCGCCGGCCAGCGCCTTGATGCCCGCTTCGACGATGGCGTCTTCCTCCCCGTCCCGCGCGGGCGGCAGATCGGACACGGCGACGTCGGGCACGACCCCGCGTCCCTCGAACGAGCTGCCGTCGAAGTCCTCGAGCGCCCGCCGCGAGATCCAGAGCGTGGAATGGTCCGACAGCGTGTCGGGAAACGCCCCGCCCGAGGCCATGCCGGCGGTCGTCTCGCCAACGATCGTCCCGATCCTGTGCCGCCGAAACTGAAGCGCGAGCGATTCCCCCGCCGAGGCCGTGCCCGAGTTGACCAGCAGCGCCGTCGGAAGAGGGTCATACGGAGGCGGCGCCACCGACGCGCCCTCGCGCGAACGCAGCAGGAAACTCCCCGAGATCCAGCGGCCCTTGAGGAAGGTCGAGATGATCCCCGGGTCGTAACCGCCGCTGTTGCCGCGCACGTCGACGAGGAGCCCGTCGATGTCCGCAAACCCCGATAGCTCCGGCTTGACGCGCGACGACTCCCGCCGGTCCTGAAGCAGGTCGACGAGAGCCAGCGCCGTCTCCGAGCTCAATCCCCAGAGACGCACATACCCATAGGTTCGTCCCCCGCGCCGGATGACGCGGGCGCTCTTCCAGACGAGCGCGTCGCCGGATTCCTCGAGCGTTCGGGCGATCGAGGTCGTGCGGATCGAGGCCGATCCGGCGGGTTTCCATGTCACGTCCACGGAAGAGCCGACCGGCCCCTGAAAGACCAGAAAGAGATCGCGAAAGTTCACGCGCTCTTTTCCATAGGCTTTGGCCCCGACCGCGAGGATCCGGTCCGCAAGACGGATCCCGACCTGTTCCGCCGCGGATCCGGGGATCACTCCCTTGACCGCGTAACCATCGCCTTCCTGCCCGATCCGCAGGCCGGCCGTTGCCCAATTGCGCGAAGGAAGCTTGCCGGCCCCGAGGCGAAACGTGTGCGAGTCATCGAGCTGGGCGAGCAGGCGGTCATAGATCGCATCGCGCTCCGCATCGTCTCGCGCGACAGCGAGGGCGGCGGCGGCGAGGCGCACGGATCCGGCCCAATCCACGCCCTTCCACTTCGGATCCCAGAACTCGTCGCGCACGTGCCGGTCGATCTCCGCGAGAACGGGCGGTATCGGCGGCGGCGCGGGAGTGGGTGTCGGCGTCGGGATGGGCGACGCGGTGACCGCGGTGACTGCGGTGACCGCGGCGATGAAAAAAAGGAGAGGCAGAAAGCCGTACCTCTTTTCCCCGATCCGATTTCGCAACGTTTACGCCCTCGGATGCGCCCGCCGATAGACCTCGGAGAGACGCGCCGCGTCCAGATGCGTGTATTTCTGCGTGGTCGACAGCGACGCATGGCCCAGGAGCTCCTGAATGGCCCGCAGATCCGCTCCCGCCTGCAGAAGATGAGTCGCGAACGTATGGCGAAGCGCGTGCGGGGAAATGCCGGTCGGCAAGCCCGCCGCCCGCAGGCGTCTCTTCAGAAGGCGAGCCATGGAGCGGGTCGTCAGGCGTCCTCCGCGCGCGTTGATGAAGAGCGGCTGGGTCTCGGAGTCGCTTCGACTCGAGGCCGCCGAACGCAGGAGCTTCGTCCGTGCGTCGAGATACTCCACGAGGGCGTCCGCCGCCGACTCCCCGAACGGCACGATCCGCTCCCGCCGGCCCTTTCCCGTGACGCGAACCAGACGCGAGGCGAGGTCGACGTCCTCGCAATCGAGCCCCGATGCTTCCGAAACGCGCAGGCCGGTGGCGTAGAGAAGCTCGAAGAGCGCCCGCTCGCGCTGGGGAAAGTGACCCTCATCGGGCACGTCCAGAAGTTGCTCCGTATCGGTCAGAGTGAGCGCACGCGGCAGCGTCCGGGCGGTTCTCGGAAGAGGCAGCCCCTTGGCCGGATTCTGGATCAGGTGGCCCTCGCGGCAGGCCCAGCGAAAAAACGAGCGCAACGTCGAGAGGTGGCGCGCGAGCGACCGATTCGCAAGGGCGGCGCGATGAAGCGACGCGAGGTGCGAGCGGATCGCCAGCGTGTCGATCTTCGCGATCGGCGTTCGATCCGCGGCCCGGTTGGCGAACTCGCGTTCCCAGAAGTCGCGGAACCGCGCCAGATCGCTTCCATAGGCCGCGACCGTCCGGGGAGAGAAGCGCCGTTCGTCAGCGAGATAGGAGAGGTATCCGTCGATGGACCGGGCCAGAGTGATCAACACGAAAAGTGTAACCCGGAGACGCTTGTGCCTCTAGAATCCGTCGACCGTGGAACTGCGTCCCTTCCGCGCGCTGCGCGGCACGCCGACGTTCAAGGAGCGTCGACCCGGCCTCTGGATCGACCGTCAGGTCTGGGAGCGTCAGGGCGAGACGGTCGTCGTCCCGTTACTGATCGGTCTGGTCCGCCTGTCGCCGGGGAGCGTCGACATGCCGCAAGCCCCGGCGGCCGCGGACGCCGTGTCCAAGAGAGTGGGCGCGCTCGTCACCGCCAAGGCGGACGCCGAGCCGTGCCTGGTCGTCGCGCGAGCGCCTCTGGCGGCCACGTTCGTCTCGATGCGTCGTCCGGACTTCTCCGTGAACGGAGCGTCCGGACATCGGCACGACTTCGTGCGAATCAACGACTACGCGCAGCACGTCGAGCTGCAGGGACTCGTCAAGAACGTAGAGGCCGCGCTGGTCGGAGGTCGCGAGCTTTGGGAAGCGGCGCGTCAGTTCGCCGTCTCTCCCGCCGCGGAGAAGCTCCCCGGAGCGCGCTTCAAGCTCTGCGCGATCGTGGACGAGTCTTTCGAGGAGACGAGTGAGCTCGAGACGCCCCGAGGGATCCTGGGGTATTCGTTCGAGGATCCGGTCTATTAGTGACAAGTGATGAGTGACAAGTGACAAGCGGAAAAAGCGCGGTCACTCGTCACTGGTCCCTCGCCTCTCGTCACTTCTTCCGGAATCCCCTCACGTCGTTCTTGACGAGGCCTTCGATCTGTTCCTTCGTCAGCTTCTTTCCAAACGGCGGCATGTCCTCGTGCCCCTTCGTCACTGTCTCGATCAGCTGGGCATCCGTCTTGGAAGACTGAAACTCCTCGTCGGTGAAGTCCCGGGCCATGAGCTGACTTCCTTTCGGCGTGTTGGCCTTGCCGTCCTCGCCGTGACACTTGACGCAGTACTCCTTGAAGAGCGCGGACGGGTGCTCCGCTTTGTCCGCCGCGAAGAGCACCGCCCCCAGGGCCAGGATCGAACCGAAAGCTCCGACTGCCAGGATCTGCGTGCGTTTCATCCTTTTCTCGCTTTCTCCGACCCGGACTCTTCGTGGGTTTGAACAGTGCGGGTCATGTCCCGGAACAGATGCTCCGCCTGCCAGGCTTCGCCGTAGTAGATGGTCGAGAGTTTTCCGTCGGGGTCGATCACCGCGGCTGCGAGCGAATGGACGATCTGGCCGCGGTCGGGATAGTAAATCACACCCAGATCCGCTCCCACGCGCGCGACGTCTTGCGGCGGCCCGGTCAGGAAGCTCCAGCGCTTGGGATCGGCGCCCACGTGCTTCGCGTATTCGGCGAGAACCTGCGGCGTGTCGTGCTCGGGATCGACCGTGATCGTCAAGAGGCGGCCGATTCCTTTTCCGCGCAGGAGTGCGTCGAGCTGGGAAAACTTGGCGGTCGTCATCGGACAGGCGGTGGCGACCGGACAGCGCGTGTAGATGAACGTCAGCGCCACCGACTGGCCCCGCAGCTTCGAGAGCTGGACCGTGTGGCCGGTCTGGTCTGTCAGCGAAAAATCGGGGACGGGATCCCCCGGGCCGATCGAGCGGTGCGGCAGAGGTGTCGCGGCGCTCGCGGCGCTTGCCACAGCAACCGGCGTCGGAACGAAGCCTCGCGTCAGGATTTTCTCCAGCCAGTAGTGGTCTTTGCCGACCGCGAGCGTCGCTTCGATCCGATCGCCCGGGCGGAGCAGCCCCATCACTTGCGGATCGTCCCGAACCGGAAAGGACATGGTCATCGCCGCCATGTAACCGGGTACTTCTTCATGCTCGACCGTGATTTCCGACCGGCTCGCGTCGACCTGGCGGATGACTCCCTTGAGCGGGTGGCGCTCGGCGGGCTCGGAGCGCACCGCGACCGCGGCCGGGCTTGCCGGCGCCGGCCGGGCCGGTGGAGGCGGCGCCTTGCGGCAGGCCGCGGCCGCCGACAGAACTGCCAGCAAAAGGATTCTCGATCCGGTTTTCACGCCGCCATGCCTAAAGGGTTCTCTAGCCGACTCTATTTCCGGTTAAGGAATCTCAAAGGTCAGCGACGCCCAGATGCTCTCCCAGTCGGCTTCGGCGTCCGCCGGCGCGGGAATCATCTGAACTGCCTTGATGAGAAAGACGCCGGTCTGTCCCAGGGGCAGGAGCGCCTGTCCCTTCCGATCCGTCCGCACCCGGATTTTCTGCTCGGGATGGGTCTGTTCCATCGCGGTCAGGAGCGAGCCCTCGAGTGGCTTGCCTTCGTAGAGGAGCTCGACCGCAACCGGTTGCTTCGGCGAGCGCCTGCGCGGGTCCTTCAGAAGGACGAGCTCGAGCGTCAGACCCAGAACGCGGTCGAACCCCTGCGCGCCGCCGTCTCCCGCGATCACGAGCGCCTTCGCGGAGCGCGAGAAGACCTCGCGCCCCGGCCTGTCTGCTTCCCCGCGCTCCCGGCGAATGCCGATGATTCGCTCCAGACCTTCTTCACCGAGGTACTTTTCGAACTTGTCCGCGTCGAGCGTGACCGCGGTCCGGCCGCTCCGGTAAGCGATCCAGAAAAGGCCGGGCTCGGTCACTCGAGCGATTCCGGCGGGATCCACGCCGTCGAAGCCGGCGATGGGCGTCTCGGAGCTGCTGGAGATCAACGAAAACCGCGTGATCAACCTGGGATTTCGAGGCACGGGGTCACCGTGAAAGTCCTGCCCGACCCGCAGCGAGACGGCGAGCTGGGAGCCGACGGCCGGCCGAAACGTGCCGGGCTCGATCCAGAAGTCGTGCGCCGACGCCTTGCCCGTGATGGCGCTGAAGACAGTGAACGCGACGAGGAGACGCGCCCTTGCCGATCGGAGTCTCATCGCAGAGAAACGGATCTCTTCAGGTATTCCGCGAGCTTCTCGCGATCGACGTTGCCGCCCGAGAGGATGACCCCGACCTTCTGTCCCGAGAAATTCGACTTGCGATGGCGCACGGCGGCGGCGCCGACGACTCCGGAGGGTTCGACCAGGACTTTCATGCGTTCGAGCATCCACGCGAGCGTCTCGATCATCTCGTCATCGGATACGAGAAGAATCTCCTTCACGGTTTTCTGCACGACCGGAAAGGTCTTCACGCCCGGAGAAGAGACCTGCAGGCCGTCGGCGATCGTGCGCGGAACCGAGATCGAAACGCGCTCGCCGCGAGCGAGCGAGAGCGCCGTATCGTTCCCGGTTTCCGGCTCGACGCCGTACACGGTGATCTGTGGACGCAGATGCTTCACGGCGGTCGCCGACCCCGAGATCAATCCCGCTCCGGAAACGGGGACGAGCAGGGCGTCGAGATCCGGAATCTCTTCCAGAAGCTCCGCGGCCGCCGTGCCCGCGCCCGCCATGATGAGCTCGTCGTCGAATGGAGGCACCAGAAGCGCTCCGCGCTCGCGCACGAGCTTTTCGCCGATCTCGTCGCGGCTTTCCGTGTATCGGTCGTAGAGCACGACCTCCGCCCCATAGCCCCGCGTCGCCGCGAGCTTGGCCTGGGGCGCGTCGCTCGGCATCACGATCGTGGCCTGGAGACCGAGGAGGCGCGAGACCAGAGCGACCGCCTGTGCGTGGTTTCCGGAGGAATAGGCGACGACCTCGCTCGTCTTCTTTCTCTCCGTCTCCGCCCGGATCTTGTTGTACGCGCCGCGGAACTTGAACGCGCCGCCCCTCTGCAGGTTTTCCGCCTTGAAGAAGACGCGCGCGCCGGATTCCTTGTCGAATTGAGTCGAGCGCAGGACCGGCGTGCGAATCGCGACGCCCTCCAGGCGCCGGCGAGCGTCCGCAATCAGGTCCCAGGTCAGCAGGCCTGTCGAGACCGCCGCGTCGGGATGCGCCGTCAGGAGCTCACCTCGAGCGGAGCGGCCGCGATCGAGTCGCGCCACTCCCGGATCGCCGCGAGCGCGCGATCGACCATCATCTGGCGCCGGCGCGTCTTGTCCTTGACCGGCGAGTGGGACGTGTCTTCGATCAGGCCGAAGGTCACGTTCATCGGCTCGAATCGCTCCTGCGGCGGACGCTCCGAGCAGTGGCGAGCGAGCGAGCCGATGGCGGTCGTATACGGGATGGGCTCGGGCTCGCGGCCTTCGAGAAGCTGCGCGATCGTCAAGCCGACCGCGAGACCCGTCGCCGCGCTCTCGACGTAACCCTCGACCCCCGTGATCTGTCCCGCAAAGAAAATCCGGGGCTCTCGCCTCATTCGCCAGAAGCGATCGA
>DATDNV010000064.1:0-6200 GCA_036518075.1 Thermoanaerobaculia bacterium | reverse complement strand
GGGCGGCGATGAAGGTCTCCTTCGGCGGAACCGCGCTGCTTGCGCTCGCGGTCTACGGGCTCAAGCTCGAGTTTGTCAGCCGGCTCTTCCTGGCTGTTTTCGGCGGCGTCAACTTCCTGCTGCTCGCGACCGAGAAGGTGGCGCTGCGCCTGACCTCGCGTTACGTGCGATCGCGGGGCTACAACTTCCGAACCGTGCTGCTGGTGGGAACGGGGCGAAAGGCGGCTCAGCTCGGAACGTTTCTCGAGGCCCGCCCCTACTGGGGTTTCCGCGTGCTCGGTTACCTGGACGACGACAACGGCGGGGAGATTCGCGGAATCCATCGTTGGACCTGTCTGGGCAAGATCACCGATCTCGAATCGGTTTTGATGCGCGAGGTCGTCGATGAGCTGATCTTCGTCATCGAGAAGGGCAAGCTCCGCGAGTACGAGGATGCGCTGCTGGTGGCGGAGCGGCACGGAGTGCGCGCGCACGTCTCCCTCGACATCTTTCCGCACGTGCTTGCCCGTCCGGTGCTGGAAGAGATGGACGGAATTCCGCTGCTCTCCTTCACGACGACGCCGTCCAACCCGCTGCAACTCGTGGTCAAGCGGGCGATCGACCTGACCGTTTCGCTCCTCCTCTTCGTCGCGACTCTTCCGATCCAGATTCTGGCGGCGGTCGCGATCCTCCTATCCTCGCCAGGCCCGATCTATTTTCGTCAGACGCGTTGCGGCTTGAACGGGCGCCACTTCACGCTTCTGAAATTTCGGACGATGCAGGCGGGTGCGGAGGAGCGGTTGCATGAGATCTCGCACTTGAACGAGATGTCGGGCCCCGTCTTCAAGGTTTCCAACGACCCGCGCCGGACGCTGGTGGGAAGGCTCCTGCGCCGGCTATCCGTCGACGAGCTGCCACAGCTCTGGAACGTGATCCTGGGCGATATGAGCCTGGTCGGCCCGCGTCCACCGCTGCCCGAAGAGGTCTCCCAGTATCAGCCCTGGCAGCACCGGCGCCTTTCCATGAAGCCCGGCATCACCTGCCTGTGGCAGATCTCGGGTCGCAATGATCTCGACTTCGATCGGTGGATGGCGCTCGACCTGAAGTACATCGACACCTGGTCGCCTCTGCTCGATCTGAAGATCCTCTTGAAGACCGTGCCGGCAGTGCTTTCGGGACGAGGAGCCAGATAGAACGTCCCTGGTGCTTGGTCCTTAGTCCGTAGTTGGGGCTTTGCCTGGCGCCGCAGGATTCGGCACGAGACAACCGAAGAGCGAACTTGGGGCTTATGGACTACGGACTAGGGACTACGGACTGTCCTTACCGGTTGCCGCCCCGGGCGCCTTCCTCGTCCTGCTTGTAGAGGTATTTGATCGACGCCTTGGGGATCAGCAGGTTCGGTGCGCGCTCGCGGTTGAGCTTGATGCAGCCTTTGTCGTACCACTCGATCCAGCCCCGAAGCTGTTCGCCGTCGTTCAAGACCACCACGATCGGGGTCTTGGCGGCCATCTGCTTGAGGTAGTAGTAGCTCTCGGCGTTGGTCTGCTCCGGCGGAGTCTGCTTTCGCTGAGAGAAGGTGCGAGTGGGATACCTCTCGGCCATGTCCGAAAGATTGGGTCGGATCAATTTTCTGTTGCCCGTGGGCGCTTCGTCTTCGGGACGAAAGGCGTTCCCGGGCGGGTTGCGATTTGGCACGGCTGTCTCTCTTGCCCCCGTAAAAGGCGGGACGCTTGAAATCTCAAACCGGCAAATCCGCCGAAATATTCTTGGGTTTCTTTCCGGCGCCGGCGCTGTAATCGGCGGCCGGGCGGCCACCTTCGTCCTCGTAGGCCAGGCAGCACATCAGCCGGCCGCACATCCCCGAGATCTTCGAGGGATTTAGGGAGAGGTTCTGGTTCTTGGCCATCTTGATGGTGACCGGGTGGAACCCCTTGAGGAAAGTCGAGCAGCAGAGAGTCAAGCCGCAGGGTCCCAGCCCCCCGCGCATCTTGGTCTCATCCCGCGGCCCGAGTTGCCGCATTTCGATGCGCACGGGATGCTTCATCGCCAGGTCGGAGACGAGCTTGCGGTAGTCGATCCGAATCTCGGAAGTGTAATAGACCGTGTATTTACGTCCATCGAAGCTCTCCTCCACGCGGACGAGCTTCAAGGGGAGCCTCTTCTCGTTTGAGAGGTCGCGCACGTCCTGGAAGAACCGGGATTCCCGCCCGACCTTGGCTTCGTAGCTCGCGCGGTCGGCGTCGGTCGCGACCCTCACGAGGCGGCGCGCTTCACGCAGCTGGCACTGCTTGATGATCATCGGATGCAGGGTGGTGACCTGGGCGTATTCGAGACCCTGGTCCCCCTCCACCACGACCCGCTGGCCTTTTTCGAGCGGGATCCCCTGGGTGTCGCAGAAGACGATCCGGCCGTCCTCGTTCTCGTTTATCCGGACGCCCGCGTAATGGCCTCCGGGATTGAACGCGCTACCTGTCGAGCAACCTGAACAACCCGCCACAAGCTCCCCCTAACCGCCACTTAAGCCCTTAACATAACACGACTTCGCCGTGCTGGTTGGCTGAGTCGCAGGCCGATTTGCCCTCGGAAGGGTTGCGATCAGCTCATTCCAGTTCGCCGCAGATCTCTTCGATCGCGGCAGTCGGATCCGCGGAAACCCCTCGAGAACCGGCTGGAGCAGGCCGGGGTCCACAAGCCACAAAAATGGGAGGAGGAGCGGCGTTCTCTTCGCGTATCGCCGAAATGATCGGAGAGGGTGCCTGTCCGTGAAGGATCAGAATCGCGTCGATTCTCCGGTTGCGGGCGAGCGTCTCGAGTCCTTCCTCCAGATCGTGCGCGCGAAGGATCTCGACCCGAGCTGCGGAGTGCGCAGGCGCGGCTGTGTCGGCCCCGATGACGAGGAGGGTAACCAAGAGGGATCCATTATTTCCGATCGGCGGCGGCTGCCGATCGGTCTCTCCTCACTCGAACCAGAGAGTCGCACTTCCTCCGGGGCGCGGATCGGAAGCCTCGGGAGAGGACGTGTAGAAGACAAACGTGTAAAGCCCCTGCTGAGGTGGAGAGAACACAAACGAGAAGGAGTCATCTCGGCGCACCGAAAGCCGGTCCTGGTTCTGCGTCTCGAGGACTCTCCACTGATGCTGTCCCTCCGGGATGTACGAGAGAAAGGGTTTCGGGTACGCGTAGGACGTGCGGGCGCTGGCCTCTTCGCGGGTCAGGTGACGCGGGACCGGCTCCCACGCGATCGTGACGAATCGAATGGCCCGACGCGGCCGCGTGCGGCCTTCGAAATGCGCGTTCGGAACGGCGCCGGGCGTGATCTTCCAGGAGAGTCGCTCGAGGTGGCGCACGAGAAATTCTTCCGCCATCTGAAAGCGGCCATGGTCGATCGCATAGCCCACGCCGACGTGTGTGGCGTCCGAGCTCAGGATCGTGCGCCGATGGCCGTCGTTGGGAGGCCTCTCGGTGATCATGTCCTTTTGGCCCGAGAGAGCGAGATTGACCGTCGGCTCCGAGAACGAAGAGGCCGTCGTCAGCCAGGACACCGAGTTTTCCGATCCCTTGCCGAAAATGGACGCGAACGCCGTTCGCGCGTAGGGAGGAAGTCCGTCCATGAGGAAGTGGCCGCGCGTCCTCTCCGCCACTTGCTGAGCGCTGAACGCGTCGGCGACGCGGGAGGCCGATTCATCCCAGGCCACGGTCGCCAGGCCGGCCGCCAATCGGTCCGCATTGATTTTCTCGAAGACCGCCAGCTTGACCGCGTCTCTCGGCTGCTCGGGCGTGGGATAGGTCTCGACATGTTCCCGGTCCGCAGACGGGGCGCGCAGGGCGAGCGGGCGCGGCTCGGGAGCGGCGGCGAGCAGGCCGGAGCTCATCCGAGCGGCCCATCCCAGGAGCCCGGCGGCCAGAAGCGGCGTGGCGAGCCAACGTGCTACTTTCAAGACGGCTTCTCGCGCACGGAGCAACCGGTCTCCGGGCCGAAACTCTTCCCGGTTTGGGGGGCGCGGTCCATGGCACAGATCAAATTCGGGACGTCCGGGTGGCGAGCGATCCTCGCTGAAGAGTTCACGTTCGCCAACGCTCGCCGCGTGATCGCCGCCATTGGCCGCGTACTCCAGGCGGAGGGCCGGGGAGGCGGTCTCGTGCTCGTGGGTTTCGACACGCGTTTTCTTGCCGGGCGGTTCGCGGGCGAGGCGGCGAAGATCCTCGCCTCCGCGGGATTCACCGCCGAGATCTCGACTCGGCCGGTCCCCACACCCGTTCTCGCGTTCGAAATTCGCCGGCGACGTGCAGCCGGCGCGGTCAACTTCACGGCGAGCCATAACCCGCCGCAGTATCTGGGAATCAAGTTCTCGACCTCGGACGGAGCGCCCGCACTTCCGGAGATCACCTCGAAGGTCGAAGCCGAGATCGCCGCCTCGGGGGAGGTCGCCGTGCCGACCGCACCGGATGCGCCGGTGTTCGACCCGGCGCCCGCCTATCTCGAGGACCTTTCCCGGAAGGTCTCGGCACCAGACGTCGGACGCGGGAATCCCCATTTCTCGCTCGACTTCCGATTCGGAACCTCGGTCGGTTTCCTCGACGCGTTTCTCGAGCGCGCCGGGACCCGTCTCTCGCGATTGAACGACCGCGCTGATCCTCTCTTCGGCGGTGAGTCGCCGCAGTGCTCGGGAAAGGAGCTCCGGCGTCTGGGCGAAGAGGTCAAGGCACGGCACTCGCGCCTGGGCTTGTCCTGCGATGGGGATGCCGACCGGTTCGGCATCTGTGACGAGACCGGCGCCTACGTCTGGCCCAATCAAGTCCTCGCGCTCCTCTTGAACGACATGCTCGGACGCAAAGGCCGACGCGGCGGCGTCGCGCGGAGCGTCGCGACGACTCACGCGCTCGACGCGATCGCGCGGAAATTCGGAGTGCCTCTCTATGAGACGCCGGTCGGTTTCAAGTACATTGGTGAAAAGCTGATCGAAGGGGCGATCATCTTCGGGGCCGAAGAGAGCGCGGGCCTGACCATCGAAGGGCACGTCCCGGAGAAAGACGGGATCCTGGCCGACCTGCTGGCGGCGGAAATGACGGGAGCGACCGGCAAGACGATCGTCGAGCTGTCGCGGGATCTCGCGGCCGAGATCGGCGAATTCCATTCGAACCGACTCGATCTTCCTCTTTCCCAGAAAGCTCGAGACGAGCTCGCGTCCCACCGGAAAACGCCTCCGGATCGGTTTGCCGGTCGGAAGGTCCAATCCGTGAACCTCATCGACGGATTGAAGTTGCTTTTGGATGACGGTTCGTGGATTCTGGTTCGGGAGTCAGGAACGGAACCGGTGGCCAGAGTCTACGTCGAGGCGCGCGCACCGAACGATCTCGCTGCTTTGGCTCAAGCCGGGCGGCAGCTTCTCGGCCTATGAGTTTCGCGATCGAAGCGGTCTACGGCCGGGAAATCCTCGATTCCCGCGGCAACCCCACCGTCGAAGTGGAGGTGCTTCTCTCCGGCGGCGCGACCGGCCGCGCCGGCGTTCCGTCGGGTGCCTCGACCGGAGCGCGGGAAGCGCTGGAGCTCCGAGACGGCGACAAGAACCGCTACGGCGGAAAGGGAGTCCGCAAGGCGGTCTCGCACGTCAACGGCGAGATCGCGGAGACCATTCGGGATTCTGATGCGCGCGATCAGGCGCTGATCGACCGGATCCTGATCGACCTCGACGGCACGCCGAACAAGGGACGGCTCGGAGCGAACGCCATCCTCGGGGTTTCGCTCGCTGTCGCGCGCGCGGCCGCCCAGGCGAGCGGCCTTCCCCTCTATCGGTACCTGGGCGGCGCCGATGCCCGAACGCTTCCCGTTCCGATGATGAACATCATCAACGGCGGCGTGCACGCCGACAATCCGCTCGATCCGCAGGAGTTCATGGTCTGCCCGGTCGGCTTCCGCACCTTCGCTGACGCTCTGCGCGCCGGCGTGGAGGTCTTTCACGCATTGAAATCCATTTTGAAGAAGAAAGGGCTCTCGACGGGAGTGGGTGACGAGGGCGGCTTTGCGCCCGCGATCTCTTCTTCGCGCGAGGCGCTCGATCTCATCATCGCGGGAATCGAGGGGGCCGGCTATCGTCCGGGGCGGGACGTCGCGGTGGCACTGGATCCGGCGGCCTCGGAGTTCTACGAGGACGGCAAGTACGTTCTCGCCGGAGAGGGCCGCAAGCTCACTTCGGAAAAGATGGTCGCGTTCTGGAGCGAGC
>DATDNV010000063.1:0-3396 GCA_036518075.1 Thermoanaerobaculia bacterium | reverse complement strand
ACCAAACCGGTCGAGGAGGCTCCTCCGCCGCCGACCGAGAAGGCGAAGCTCCTTCCCTCGACCGAAAAAAAGAAGCCGCCGGCGCCCGCGCCGGCTCCGCAGAAACCGTCCGCGCGTTCGTCTCCGGCCGCGGCAGCCCCCAGCACGGACACGAGCCGCGGAAGCGGCGGCGCCGCGGGAGCGGGCGGTGACGTGGGGATCGGCGGCGCGACCTTCGACCAGCCGGACTTCAACTACTCGTACTACATCGAGCGCATGCTCGTCACGATCGGCACCAACTGGTTCAAGCCGGCATTGACGGTGCCGACCTCTCCGGTCGTCCGGTTCCGGATCAACCGCGACGGCACGATCACCGATGCCGACATCGAACGGCCGAGCGGCCTCGCGTTCGTCGACCGCGCCGCGCTCCGCGCGGTTCTCGCTTCCTCGCCGCTTCCGCCTCTGCCCACGGAGTTCGCCGGCGATCACCTGGGCGTTCACCTGATCTTCGAGTGATGCGATCCGTGCGCGGCCACACGGTGGCTCGACTTCTGGGAACCGCGGCCGCGATCCTGAGCTGCGCCGCGGCGCTCGGCGCACGCGCCCAACAGCAGGCGGGTCCGCCCACCACGCCGATCCCGTCCGGCGGCCTGGTTCTCAAGATCACGAAAGAAGGCGGACACCGTCTTCCGCTCGCGGTTCCCCCGCTCGCGATTCCCGGAATGGTGGCGCTCCAGTCCAAAGTCATCGACCCGTTCACCGCGACGCTTCGATCCGACCTCGAGTACGCCCAGGTCTTCACGGTGATCGACCCGCTTCAGTATCCGTCCGGGTTCCGCGACCCCACGACCCCGCAGGCGGCCGACCGGTGGCTTGGCACGGGCGCGGAGCTGCTCGTCGACACGCGCGGGGACGTGGCCGGCGATCGTGTCTCCGTCGAGGCGCGGATCTGGGACCTGAAATCGCACAAGATGGTTCTGGGGCGGCGTTACTCGGGCGGGATCGCCTACGTCGAGCGGATCGCGCACACCCTCGCCAACGATCTCGTCAAGGAATTCACCGGACAGAACGGCCTGTTCCTTTCGACCATCGTGTTCGTGTCGGACCGGGACGGCTCCAAGGAGCTCTATGCGATGGATTTCGACGGCCGCAACCCGCGCCGGCTGACCGCACACAAGTCGCTCGTCCTGAACCCCGACGCCCGCTCCGGAAAGATCGTCTTCACCAGCTACGTCCACCGCTTTCCTCAGCTCTGGATCATGAATGCCGACGGGACCGGCTCGAAAGAGATCCCAACCGGTGTCGAGCTCAACGCCTCGCCGGCGCTGTCGCCGGACGGCACACTGATCGCCTTCGCCGGCTCCGCCAAAGGCAACGTCGATGTCTATACAGTCAGCGCGAACGGCGGAGGGCTCAAGCGCCTCACGACGACTCACGCTCTGGAGGCGTCGCCCGACTGGTCCCCGACCGGCCGACAGATCGCCTACACGTCGGACCAGACAGGCACGCCGCAAATCTGGGAGATGGATGCCGAGGGCACGGGACCTCGCCGGCTCACCTACGCCGGAAACTGGAATGACGAGGTGGCCTGGTCGCCCAGGGGAGACAAGATCGCCTTCGCTTGCCGCAACGAAGGTGACTTCAACATCTGCGTCATGGACATGGCGAGCGGCAAGACGACTCAGCTGACCTCGGAAGGTTCCAATGGCCATCCGGGATGGTCCCCCGATGGAGAAAAGATCGTCTACCAGTCGCGACGCGGTTCCTCGACGCAGATTTACACGATGGACGCAACCGACGGAGGCAACAAGAAGGTCCTGACCCAGACCGGCATCAACATGCAGCCGGTCTGGATGAGCTCACAATGAGGAAAGTGAGAATTTGCTATATTTGACGGGCACGCGCGGCACTTCGGGAGTGCGGCCGCGTCCGTCTGAGGAGAGATCATGAAGAGGAATAAGACCCTGGCGACCACGTTAGCTCTGCTCCTGGTAGGGGCGATCTCCATCGCTGCCGGCTGCAAGAAGACCCCGCCCAAGTCGACCGAGCAGGCCAAGCCTGCAGAAGCGCCTTCGACACCCGGAGCGAAGGAGGTCGCGCCTCCAAGCCGCCCGGCGCCGCCGCCGGTCGAGTCGAGCCCGCTTTCCGCCGACCTCGACGCTCTCAACCGGGCGGGCTATCTGAAAGACGCATTCTTCGACTACGACAAGTCGGACCTGCGTGACGACGCGCGCTCGGTGCTCGCAACCGACGCGGACTGGCTCAAGAAGTACGCGTCCGTGCAGATCCTGATCGAAGGTCACTGCGACGAGAGAGGCACTTCGGAGTACAACCTCGCCCTGGGGGACCGGCGAGCGAACGCCTGCAAGGAGTACCTCGCGTCCCTGGGAGTCGACGGCTCGCGCATCAAGACGGTCTCCTACGGCAAGGAGCGCCCCTTCTGCACGGCGTCCACGGAAGACTGCTGGCAGCAGAACCGCCGCGGCCATTTCGTGATCACAGCCAAATAGAGGAGCCGGCCGCCCGCTGATGGTTTCCGGGATCCATTCGAAAGCTCGCGAACGCTCGACGCCGCGCCCACCGGCGCGGCGCTCGCGCTTCATGGCCGTCTTTGCCGCCGCCATCGCCGGACTTTTCAGCGCCTGGGGGTGCGTCAGCTCCGACGACATCGAGGGTCTCCACCGTCAGATGAACGACATCGAGAAGCAGATCCAGGCGCTCGAGCGAAAGTCCTCGAGCAAGGAAGAGGTCGCGAAGCTCAACGCCAACGTCTCCGACCAGACGCGGCAGCTCCTGAAGTCGAACGCGGACACGGGGGTCAAGCTCAACGAGCTCACCACGAAAATGGAGCAGCTCGAGGCGAAGCTCGAGGACACGAACCGCCGGCTCTCTCAGCTTTCGCAGCAGATCGCCGAGACGCAGGGAGATCTGGCTCGGCTGCGCTCTTCGGCCGGCGGAACCGCCGTTCCTCCCTCAGCCAACTCCGCAGGCCCGCCCGTCGATACGGCGCGGGTCTCCGCAGCCGGGCCGTCGCCGTCCGACCTCTACGACACCGCCTATGGCGACTACACGAAGGGCCGGTACGCGCTTGCGATCCAGGGATTCCAGGACTACCTGAAGTCCTATCCCTCGACCGATCTCTCCGACGACGCGCTGTACTGGATCGGCGAGTCGCACTACGCCCAGAAGAACTACAAGGAGGCGGTCGCGGATTTCGACAAGCTCCTGAAGGACTATCCCAAGAGCAACCGGGCTGCGGCGGCGCTGCTGAAGAAGTCCTACGCGCTGCTCGAGCTCGGCCAGAAGCCCGAGGCGGTCGTCCAGCTCCAGTACGTCATGCACGAGTATCCGACCGCTGAAGAAGCCCGGCTCGCCCGCGCCAAGCTCAAGTCGCTGGGAATCGAGGCACGGTGAGTG
>DATDNV010000062.1:0-2826 GCA_036518075.1 Thermoanaerobaculia bacterium | reverse complement strand
AAGCGCGCATCCGCCTGACGAAACGGGTTCCATCCGGCTCCGGGCTCGGGGGCGGCAGCTCGGATGCCGCCGCGGCGCTCCGGCTCCTGTCACGGCTCTGGGAACTGAGGCTCGACGAAGCGGCGATCGCCAATCTCGCAGCGAGAATCGGCAGCGACGTACCGTACTTTCTCGCGGGAGGCGAAGCGGATGTCAGCGGGCGCGGCGAGCGCGTGCAGCCTCGGGAGGACATCCCTCGTTCGGAAATCCTGCTCCTCGTCCCGCCGTTTCCCCTGTCGACGGAGAAAGTCTATGCGGCCTACGATGCGCTCGAGCAAAGCCCTCGACCGCTCCCGAACCGTCTCGAAATCGAGAGCTCGGGAAGGTTCTTTGGACCCAATGATCTGGCAAGGGCTGTGCTACAGACAGATTTAAGAATGGCAACGTACTTGCGTACGGCACAGGAGTTCGCTTCGGAGGTGACCATCACGGGATCAGGGTCGACGATCGTTCTCTTTGGCGCATCGATGGACGCGCGGCAGATCGCGGATCGCCATCCCGAGGCCAGACTTTACGTGAGTCGGACTCTGGACCGCCGCGAATTTCGGCGCAGGATCAATCCAACCGCGGGAGGAGCCACATGGACATAACGCAAGTGAAGGTGTTTCCGGTCAATGAAGAGAAACTGAAGGCGTATGTCTCGATCGTTCTGGACGAGTGCTTCCTGGTTTCCGATCTGAAAGTCATTCAGGGGCCCAATGGTCTCTTCATTTCCATGCCGTCGAAGCGGAAAAAGAACGGGGAGTTCAAGGACATCGCTCATCCCCTGAACCGGGAGACACGCGAGCGCATGGAGAGGAGAATTCTCGACGAATACGGGCGGGCCGTCGCGAAGGAACCGGGCCAGCCCTCCTCCGAAACGGCGATTCCCGAGAACACCGGATCCGACGCGACCCAGTGATCCTGCCGCGCACGGTACAATTCTCGCGCTTTGGGGCGTCGCCAAACTGGTAAGGCACCGGCCTTTGGAGCCGGCATCTGGAGGTTCGAGTCCTCCCGCCCCAGCCAGATGAACAACTCCTCCAGCAACGGGGCTTCGTAACGATGAGATTGCTCAAAGCGCTTCTGCTGCCCTACATGACGGCAGTCATCGTGGGCGCTTTCCTCTGGCCGGCGCCTGCCCAGGGCTTCATTGGCGAATCGTCGCGGATCGTCTTTTTCCACGTTCCCTGCGCCTGGACGGCGACGCTCGCGTTCCTCGTCGCCGCGGGCTATTCCGCCGCCTATCTCGCTCGCCGGAACGCGAAATACGATGATGTGGCCGCGGCGGCGGTCCGCCTCGGGCTCCTTTTCGCCATCCTCGCGCTGGTCACCGGGTCGTTGTTCGCCAAGATCATGTGGGGTTCGTACTGGAACTGGGACCCGCGCGAGTCGTCCTTCCTTCTGCTGATCTTCCTCTACTCCGCTTATCTCTTTCTTCGCGAGGCGGTCGACGACCCGGAACGCAAGAGAAGAATGGCGGCCGCCTACGCGCTCTTCGCGGTCGTCTTGATGCCCTTCCTGACATTCGTGGCCCCGCGAATCACGCAATCGCTCCACCCGCAGACGGTCATCAATCCTCAGGGGAAGATCCTCATGGACGCTCCGACCAAGGCGGTCTTTTTCGGCGCTCTCGCCGGCTTCTCGGCGCTCTTCCTCTGGATGCTGTCGATCGAGGCGCGCGCTGCCCGTCTGCAGCGGTCCCGGGGATCGACCTAGCTCCTTCCGGCGGCTTCACTCCTCGTTCGGAAGCGACTTCAGGTACTCGACGACGTCGCCCTTCTGCTGATCGCTCAAACCGAGCGAGAAGACGGAGTCGTAGTGGTTGACGACGTCGAGAAGAGTCGCGAAGCGGCCGTCGTGGTAGAAGCCTCCCTTCGTGTGAGTCCAGAGCCCGCCCAGGGGGGACGTTCTGTACCGGTGGTCCGGGGCCCTGTCGGCCTGAAAGGAATCGATTCCGATCTCGGCCGGCGTGTGCAGGTTCCAACCCGGCTCGCTCCAGAGAGGCTCGACATGGCAGTTGTTACACCCGGCCTGGCCGGAAAAGAGCACGTCGCCCCGAGCGGCTGCCGCTGGATCGAAGCTGCCTTCCGGCGGAGGGGGCGCAGGAATGGAGAGCTGGTAGAACTGAAGCGCTCCCAACTTGCCGGTGATCTGGTCGTCGTCCGCGCTAATGTGCGGCAGGTCGCCGAACCCGAAATGCGCGGCGATCGGAAATTGAGTCGCGTTGTTCAGCCGCGGATCCCAGAATCTTCCCTTCCCATGCATCTCGAGATTCGCGACGAAGGCGTTCCAGTGCGGCACGGAACCCCATCCGGTCCAGGTATGGAGATTGACGCCGGCCAGCCCGAAGGCGGGAGGAATCAGGGTTGCGGCCGTCGTGCCATCCGGGCGGAAGCCTTTGCCGTCCAGGGCCAGCTCGGCATCGAATTTCCCGGGGCCCCACGCATTCAGAACCTGACGCACCTGTGCCTGCGTGATCCCTGGCTGCGTCACGTTCAGCAACGTGACCAAGGCGGAAAGGTCCGGCGCAAACGCGATGATCGCGCCCACGTTCAGATCGCGATTGGGCCAACCATCTAAACGGTGCCCGATTCCCGGCGCGAGCGAGCCGTCGACCGTCGAATGGCACAGCGCGCACTGAATGCCGATCGATTGGATCTGGCCGGAGGAAAAGAATCCGGTGACCCCAACGACCGCGTTGAGTTGGAGGAGGGCCAAAGTTGTCGCCGGATCACTCAAGTCGACTCTGCCTTTGAGAAGGTCTTCCTGAAGCGCACGCGGAACGGCATCCACGTCGACTTTGAG
>DATDNV010000061.1:0-2276 GCA_036518075.1 Thermoanaerobaculia bacterium | reverse complement strand
CCCGCACATGCTTTACGCGAAGCATCTCGGTTTGCGCGGAAGCTTCCGCAAGCTCAAGGAGGCGGGGGATCCGCGGCTGGCCGAGCTCGAGGCCGTGATCGACCGGGTGAAGAAGACCGGCTGGGTTCGCGGCCGCGCGATCTACCGCTTCCTCGAAGCCTACTCGGAAGGCAACGCCGTCCACTTCCTCTGCGGGGGACGAGAGCTCGCGGTGTTGCGCTTCCCGCGCCAGGCGGCGGGGGAGCGGTTGTCGCTCGCCGATTTCGTGCACCCGAAGGATGGGGCGGCGCCCGACAGCGTCGCGCTGCTCATCACGACATCCGGCGAGGGCATTCGGGCGAAGGCGGAGGAGCTGAAGAACTCGGGCGAGTATCTGCTCTGCCACAGCCTGCAGGCGCTGGCGATCGAAACGGCGGAGGCGGCTGCGGAGTGGCTCCACCGGAAGATCCGAGACCGGTGGGGATTCCCCGACCCGCCAGAATTGACGATGACGGAACGGTTCCAGGCGCGATATCGCGGCAAGCGCTACAGCCCCGGATATCCGGCCTGCCCGGAGCTCGCGGATCAGGTCACAATATTTAGATTGTTGCCCGGCCAGAAGATCGGAGTCGAGTTGACCGAAGGCTTCATGATGGACCCGGAAGCCTCCGTCTCCGCCCTCGTCGTCCATCATCCCCAGGCGCGCTACTTCGCGATCTAGCTGCGATTACCGGGCGGGTCCTGCCGCCGGCCACTTCGCGTGCGTCACTGCGGCCAAACGAGAGCTCGACACTGAGGGAGGGTCCCTCCGCGCGCACGCGAGGTCTCCGTCCGGCGTCACCGACAGGCGGCGCGGCAGTCGCTTTGCGACCGGCGCCGCGAAATTTTCTGACCGAGAGCCTGGACCGATTTGAGGGCTCCCAGTTAGAAAAGTTAATTGGCCCGCGCAGCGGACGGTGCAGTTGTCCCTCTCGGACGGCGCACCGGCCGGAATCGACTCTGTAGATAAATCTCGCTGCGACGTTCGAGCGGAGCGGTGGCCAGATTTCTTCTCGAAGCCGTGAAGGCCGCCGCGTCCCCGTGAGGGAGATGCCCGCGAGCGAAATGCGACAGAGGACCTCAAGGCGTTGAAACAACCACGTGCGAACTCACGCATCCTTGACGTCGCAAGGAGTGTTTTAGGGACGCGGAGGCTTTTGCGACCGCGCCCGTCTGGGGTCGAACCCCTTGAGCGATCTGGACTTAACTTCTATCGTCTGAATTATGGGCGATCTATTGACGAATCAACTAGAAATGTATAGATTTTCCGAATGATCAACGAAATTGACATGTCAATCCTGAATATATTGCAGAAGAACGCTCGAACGTCCAATGCCGAGATTGCTCGTCAGGTCGGGCTCGCACCGTCGGCAGTCTTCGAGCGCATTCGCAAGCTCGAGGAGCGCGGGGTCGTGCTCGGGTATCGGGCCGAGATCAATCCGAAGGCGGTGGGGCTGGGGCAACTGGCTTTCACCTTCGTGCGTTCCAACGACCGGCCGGGGGGGATCGGCACCGCGGCGCGCCTCGCGGAAATCCCCGAGGTGCTCGAGGTGCATCACGTGGCGGGAGAAGACTGCTTCCTTGTGAAGGCGCGCGCGGCCGACGCGGAGGCGCTCGGGCGCCTTTTGCGCGAGAAGCTCGGAGAGGTCGAGAGCATCACCTCGACGCGAACGACGATCGTGCTCGAAGTCGTGAAGGAGACCGGCGTCCTTCCCATCGGCGACGCGGAGAGGGAAGAAGAAGAGGCGGCCAGTGCCTGACGGCAAGGGTCCCCGGACGGCGGCCGTCGCCAGCGCGTTTGCGGTCGTCTATGTAGTCTGGGGATCCACCTATCTTGCGATCCGCTTCGGCGTCGAGACGATCCCGCCGTTTCTCATGGCGGGAACGCGGCATCTCACCGCCGGGCTTCTTCTCTACGGCTGGCTGCGGATGCGCGGGGGCGCGAAGCCCGAGCGGCGTCACTGGAAGACGGCCGCGGTCATCGGGGGTCTGCTTCTTCTCGGCGGCAACGGCCTCGTCACCTGGGCGGAGCAGCGCGTCCCGTCGGGCCTCGCCGCGCTGATCGTTTCGTCGGTCCCGATCTGGATGGCGGTGCTCGAGGGAATCGAAAAGAAGACGCGCCCGTCCGGTCTGGTGATCTTCGGGTTACTGCTCGGAGTGGCGGGAATCGCGCTGTTGGTCGCTCCGGCGCGCTTCGGTGGCAACGGCCATGTGAACCTTCTCGGTGCGGCCGCCTTGCTGATGGCGGCTCTTTCGTG
>DATDNV010000060.1:0-4077 GCA_036518075.1 Thermoanaerobaculia bacterium | reverse complement strand
GCGACGACAGGAACATGCCGAGGCCACCGAGCTGGAACATGCCCGCTTCGAACGAGACGCGCGTGCGGGTGGACGATTTCTCGAAGATCATCGCGAGCGTCCGGCCCGCGAGCGCGGAGCGGAAGTCCAGCGGCCTCGCCTTGACCTCGCCCGCGAGCTCGAGGACTTCCTCGATCTCCTCCGGCTTCCAGTCCTTTTCGTTGACGTAATCCCTCTTCATGCGCGCCCTTTCTCGCCCGCGTCGCCGACGCCAATCACGAGGTTACTGGATTCGCGATGATCGTTCCGGTCTCTCCCGCCAGCGCCCGCTCCAGCGATTCGGCCCGGGTGATGAGAACCTCCCGGCCTCCTCCTTCGACGAAACGGATTGAAGCGTCGATTTTCGGCCCCATGCTGCCCGGCGGGAACTGGCCCTGCTCGAGGAGCTTGCGCGCTTCCGCGGAGGAGAGCCGGGGAAGCCAGGTCTGACCGGGCTTGCCGAAGTCTTTCGCCACCCTTTCCACGCCCGTCAGGACGACGAAAAGATCGGCCGCGAGCATTCCCGCGAGCATCGACGCCGCGTAGTCCTTGTCGATCACCGCTTCGACGCCCCGCACGTCTCCTTCCGCGGGGACCACGACCGGTATGCCCCCTCCGCCCGCCGCGATGACGACGTGTCCTCGATTGATCAGCGCCGCGGCGACCTCGACCCCCCGGATCGCAATCGGCTTGGGTGATGCGACGACCTTCCGCCACCCGCGGCCGGCGTCTTCGACCATCGACCAGCCGTGCTTCTCCTGCAGCATGGCCGCCTGCTCCGCGTTGAAAAAAGGGCCGATCGGCTTCGAGGGATTCAGGAAGGCGGGATCGGCCGCGTCCACCTCGACCTGCGTCACGACGGTCACCACTTCCTTGCGGAATCCGGCGCGCGGCAGCTCGTTCGCAAAAGCGAGCTCGAGCAGGAAGCCGAGAGATCCCTGAGTTTGCGCCACGCAGAAGTCGAGCGACTGTGGAGGAATGCGCGAGGCCGCCTCCTCCGTCTGGAGCAGGATGTTTCCGACCTGGGGACCGTTTCCGTGGACGACCACGAGCTCGTAGCCACGGGCGAGAACGGGGAGCAGATGCCGCACCGCTTCCCGGGCTCTCTCGAGCTGCTGGGCGGTGGTCCCCGAGTCCTCGGGCCGCAGCAACGCGTTGCCCCCGAACGCGACGACGGCGAGCGGCCGGACGAAGGAGAAGAACGGAGTGCGGTTCACGGTGCGAGAGGCTCGCGCACCAGCGGCATGGCCATGCATCGCGGGCCGCCGCGGGCCCGAGAGAGCTCGTGGGCCGCCAGCCTCACGACGACCTTCTTGTCCTTGCGCTGGGGCAGCTCCGTGCGGCCGAGCAGGAGATCCGCTTCATCGATGACCGCGTATCCGGCGCGCGACAGCTCCTCCATCGTCTGAACGTTGCGGTCGTAGAGCAGAAGGAGCCCGGGCGCGAGAGCGAAGGCGTTCGCGCCGTCGGTCCACTGCTCCCGTCTCTCGGCAATGGGATCGGAGCCGCCGCAGCGGATCGGCTTGAGATCGAGCTTCTGCGACTTGACGCCCGAAAGCAGGTCCTTCTCCGAGGTCCAGGTGATCTCCCGCTTGGTCAGATCGCACTCGTAGACGTCCGCCTCCTCCGCGCCGTCGGGCAGGATCATCGGGCCGTACACAAGGCACTCGTCGCGCGAGATCATCGTAAAGACCGTATCCAGGTGCATGAAGGACCGCTCGGGCGGGATCGCGACGACGAACATCCGCTTGACGGGAGACTTGAGGCTCTTGAGCGACTCCGCCAGCCGCTCGATGGTCGTTTTCTCCGTCCGCTCCGAATAGCCGATCGCGAGCAGATCCTCGCGTAGGACGAGGATGTCGCCCCCCTCGAGAGTCGGACGCATGCGCGCGTACGAGGTCGGCCGGCCATAGTCGGCGGAAAATTCCTTGAACCAGAAGGAGCCGCCTTCCTTGGCGAATCGCGGATGGTGCTCGAGGACGTAACCGGACAGGAGTGGCTCACGCGCGCGGGCCGGCGTCGCCATCGAGCCGCGGATCGCGCGATCCCCCACGACGGCGAGCGGATCGCGCTGGAAGAAATAGTTGGGAATGGGCGGCAGCCAGTACAGCTCCGAGGTCGACTGCGCGATCTCCTGCGCCGGCTTCTCGATCCCGGCGACGAGCGCCGATGCCAGCGCGTCGGGGGCGAGGTCCGCCAGCCGGTAGTCCATGTCCGGACCCCAGGCGAGTGAGCGTCCCAGGTCCTCGATGATCGCGTTGCGCTGTTCGGGGACCGACAGAACCTCCTCGAGCAGGGTCTGCGCGTCGAGAACCTCATCCGCGACGTAACCGAGAACCTGCTGGAAGCGCCGGTGCTCCTCGCGGGCGCGCTGGCCGTAGAGGATGTCGTCGAAGAGGAGCTCTTCCATCATGGAGGGGACCATCCGGTCGATCTCGGGCCCCGGCAGATGGATCAGGACCGACTTCAACTTGCCGATTTCAGAGGAGACGCTGAGAGTCATGGCGCGCCCAGAGAGGGCGGGGGATTTTATCAGGAGAAATGGAGAGTTAAGAACTGACGATTAAGGCCTTCCAGGCCCCCGCGGGCAGCGCGATTATATCGGATCTGATATAACCCGTACCGATCCGCTCTCCACTCTCGGATCTCAATTTCCCAGAAGCGAAGCCTGGGGAACTGGCTCCTCGATTTCCAGCTTCTCGTCCGCTCCGGCAGCGACGGAAGCCAGGCGCTCGGCAAAGCGCGACAGGGCTTTGGCCGATTCCTCGTATTGTTTGTGGGTGTTGTTCAGGTGCGCGCCGAGCCTCTCGAACGGCACTTCGAACCGCTCCCAGTGGCGCGCGAGGTCCGCGAGCTGACCCTGTACCTCCCGGGCGCTCTCCTGCAGCTCGAGTCCGCGCAGCCCCATCGACACCGTGGCCAGGTAGGCATAGAACAGGCGCGGAGACACCGGCACGACGCGACGCTCGACCGCATAGTCGGCGAGCGATCCGTTGTCTCCCTCCCCCGCGATCTCGGCGTAAACCGCCTCGGCGGGGACATACATGATCGCGAACTCGAAGGTTCCTCTCTCGGGTCGGATGTACTTGGCGCGGATCGCGTCCACGTGACGCCGCACGTCGGACCCGAAGTCCCTGGCGGCCCGCTTGCGTTCGGTCTCATCCGCCGCCTCTCGCGACCTGCGAAAATTCTCGAGAGGAAACTTGCTGTCGACGGAAACACAGCGCTCTCCGACGAAGATTGCCGCATCCACGATCACGCCGTCTGGAAATCGATAGGGCATCTTCCAGAAGCGCGGAGCGAGAACCTGCCGCAAGGCCTGCTCGAGGAAGGTCTCCCCCAGCGTGCCTCGCAGCTTGGGCGGCTTGAGGAGATCCTCGAGCCGGGTCATGTCGGTGGCGAGCCGCTCGATCTTTTGTGAAGCCTCGAAGACCATGCCGATCTTCTCGCGCATCAGCCCGAGGTTGTTCGCGACCTCTTTCTGGCCGTCATTCAACCGCTGCTCGACACCCTGGACCCGCTCGTCGATCGACCGGCGGAGGTCCTCGAACCGCCGCTCGACCCCCTGGGAGGCCTGGCGGGCGGTGGCGGTTTCCGACAGCAAGCGATCCCAGCGGGCCGCATCCCGGTTGCGCGACACGAGGTAGATGACGGCCGCCGCGGCGACCGCAAGAAGGCACAGCAGCAGACCGACTTCGATCGACACGATCTCTCAGGTTCCCCCGGCGCCTTGGACAAACGACGTCCGAGCGCGGAATCGCGAGGCGCGCCCGCTCATCTCAGCTGCTTTTGTATTCCACAAGTCTTTCAACGCGAGGAAATCGCCCCGGCGCCGGGCCGCCTCCCTCGTCGGCACGCTCCGACCCGGCCGCTAAGAGCGTTAACCAGGCCGTCGCTGGAACGCTCGTCGCAGTCTTAGCGGGTCGGGGGTTCCTCTGGCGTGTGCTCCTCGCTCATCGCCGCCAGCGGGAGGCGAGCCTCCGCCGGGGCTTTCCCGCGGCGAGAGTCACTGTGAGAGCCCGGGGCGCCGGCGTTGCCCGGCGGCGGCCCTGTCCGAGG
>DATDNV010000059.1:0-8175 GCA_036518075.1 Thermoanaerobaculia bacterium | reverse complement strand
TGGGCGAAAGCATTGTAGAAGGCACTTTGACGAAATGGCTGAAGAAGCCCGGCGAGCACGTGGAGCGCGACGAGCCGCTGTTCGAGATTTCGACCGACAAAGTCGACGCCGAGATTCCATCCCCTGTCGCCGGGACTCTGCTTGAAATCAAGGTCTCCGAGGGCCAGACAGTCGCGATCAACACGGTGGTCGCTCGAATCGGCGAGGCCGGCGAGCAGCCGGCCGCTGGCGCCGCGCCCACGCCGGCAGCGAAAGCTCCCGAGCCGCCCAAGGCCGCCGAGCAGCCCAGACCGGCGCCGCCTCCCCCGCCCGCTCCAGCGGCAAAACCTGCCGAGGCTGCGGCCCCGGCGTCGCCCGTTCAACCCGCTCCGTCCAGGGCCCTGCCGCCGCCGCCCGCTCCGCGCCCGCCGGCCGCTCCCCCGCCAGCCCCGGCGCCCGCACCCGTCTCGGCCAGGGGCGGCACGATCGAGTCGTTCGAGGAGCGCGTGCGGACCCGCTCGTCTCCGCTGGTGAGGAAGATCGCTCAGGAGAACGGTGTCGACATCAAGGAGATCGAGGGAACCGGGATCCACAACCGCGTGACAAAGAACGACATCCTCTCTTTCATCGAGAATCGGCCGGCTCGCGTCGCAGTGGCTGGAGCGGCGGCCGCTCCGGTTTCGCGGCCCGCGGCAGCTCCCGAGGCTCCTCGGCCGGCGCTGTCGACCACAGACCGGGACGAAGTGGTCGCGATGACGAAGATCCGCAAGATCACCGCGGAAAACATGGTCCTCTCCAAGCGGACTTCCGCGCACGTCACGACCGTCTTCCAGATCGATTACACCAACATCGCGCGCTTGAGGGATCAGAACAAAGACGCCTTCTTCCAGAAGAACGGCGTCAAGCTGACCTATTTGCCCTTCATCTTCCGCGCCTGCGTACAGGCGCTGAAGGATTTCCCGCAGGTCAACGCCTCGATCGACGGCGAGAACATCGTCTACCACAAGGACATCCATCTCGGGATGGCGGTGGCGCTCGAGTGGGGCCTGATCGTTCCGGTCATCCGCAACGCCGACGAGAAGTCGATCCTGGGCCTCGCCCGCTCTTCTCAGGACCTGGCCGAGCGCGCCAGGACAAAGCGGTTGAAGCCCGAGGAAATCCAGGGCGGCACGTTCACGGTGACGAACCCCGGAGTCTTCGGCTCGCTCTTCGGGACGCCGATCATTCCCCAGCCGCAGGTCGCCATCCTGGGGGTGGGAACGATCGAGAAACGGCCGGTCGTCGTCACGGACGAACACGGCAACGACGCCCTGGGCATTCGCACGGTGGGATATCTCGCCCTTTCCTTCGATCACCGCCTGATCGACGGCGCCGATGCGGACAAGTTCATGGCGAGCATGAAGAAAATCCTGGAGAGAGGCGAGTTCGATTTAGGGTAGAGCTATCAGCTTACAGCTCTCAGCTTGCAGCTCTCGTAGCTTTGCGGCGGTTCCCGATCACAATATATATATTGTTACCTCTCATTGCCGACGGATGTTGGTCTGGCTGATGGCTGACAGCTGTTAGCTGAAAGCTTGGACTTGATCGCCCAGGGTTCGCCCCACTCGGTTCCGCGACTCGGAACCAGAGTGTTTCTCCTGCTCTTCCTTCTCGCCTTCGCCGCGCGCCTGACGATCGCGGGAGTGCGGGGTTTCGACCAGCCGCGTTTTGGCGACTGGGAAGGCTACGTCGCGGCCGCCAAGCAGCTGGTCTCTTCGGGCACCTATCCCGACAGAACGAACGCACTTTTCTTCCGCCCGCCCGGCTACGCGTTCTTCCTCGCTCTCGCGACGCTCGGGCATCCCGGCAACATCGCGATCGACAAGACCGTCGGCGCCGCCGCGGGCTCACTCGTCGCGCCGCTGCTCGCCTTGCTCTCCCTGCGGCTCTTCCGGCGCCGCGGCCTTGCGATTGCGACCGGAGCCGCGGGCGCGCTCCATCCTTCCTTCGTCCTTTTCTCGAGCGACGTCGAGAGCGAGACCATCTTCATTCCTTTGCTCCTGGGCTTCGCCGCCCTTCTGCTCGCCGCGGCCGACCGACGCGCTTCCCGACTCGCGTTTCTCGCAGGGATCGCGTTGGGCGCGGCTGCGCTCACCCGGCCCAGCGCGCTGGCCCTCGCGCCGCTGCTGGCCGCTCCCCTTTTCGACCGCCGCTCACCGCCTCGGCCGCGAGGCCGGCTCGCGGGCCTGGCGATCCTGGGCTTCGCGCTGGCGCTCTCCCCGTGGATCGTTCGTAATCTCCTTCATTTCGGCGAGCTCATCCCAGTCAGCGACGAGGGCGGGTGCGCGTTCTTCGACGGCAACTCCGACTGGGCGAATCGTCTCTACGAGCTCAAAGACCAGAGGGAGGTCGAGTCGATCAATCTCGAGATGCACCGCGACAAGGTCGCGCGGCTGGTCGCCGCAGGAATCGGACCGGGGACGAAAGGTTTCGAGTCCCCGTCGCGGCGTTCGATGGCGCTCGTGCGCTCGACGCTCGAGGAACGGCGGCGCGATCCGGCGGGCACGGCGCGGCTCTTCGTCCGCAAGCTCTGGCATTGGATCCGGCCCTATCCGATCCTCTTCTGGAGCCTGCCCGTGATCGTCTCCGCGAGCGCCCTGTACGTGACTCTTTACGTTCTCGCGGCCGTGGGTCTGGCCACGGCCAAGCGCCGGGGGGCGGTGCGATTCTCGATCGCGGTGATGGCCCTTTCGACCGTTCTCCACGTCCTCGTGCTCGTTCTCTGGCGCTATCGCGTGCCGTACTGGGATCCGATTCTTCTGCTCTACGGCGCGTTCGGTTTCACGCGTTTTCTGCCGCGGGGTGCCCAGGTCGAGGCCGCGTGATCGCCGCAGGATGATCGCGATTCCGTGAACGTTTCGGACATCGGGCCTCGGATCGCCCGCCGCGCCGGCCTTCTCATTTTTCTCCTCGCGTTGGCGGCGCGCCTGGCCACGATCGCATACTTCGGGGGCACGACGCTTCGCTTCGGCGACGCGCGCGCCTATCTCTCCGTTGCCGAGAGCCTCGCGCGGACCGGCCATTACCCGCGTCAGACCGACTACTTTTCCTTCCGCGCGCCGGGGTATCCGATCTTCCTTCTCGCAGCGACCCTGGGCCATCCCGAGCGCATCGCCGCGGGAAAGATTGCCAACGCAGTTCTCGGAGCGCTTTCCGCGCTTCTTCTCTCCGCGCTCGCGGCCCGGATCTTTCACAGCCGCGGCGTGGCGATCGCCGCCGGTCTTGTTGGGGCGCTCGACCCGGGGCTGGTGCTGATGACGGCCGACATCCAGAGCGAGCCCTTGTTCATTCTCCTCATCCTGGCGGCGGCCTTCCTTCTCCTCTCCGCCTCCGACCGGCCCTCCTCGAACCTGGCGGTCCTTTCCGGATTGTTCCTTGCGTTCGCCGCGCTCACCCGCCCGTTCGCGCTCATCCTCGCTCCGCTCCTCGCCGCTCCGCTCGGCGATCGCCGATATCCGCTTCGCGCGCGCGGGCACCTCGCGGCATCCGCGGTGCTGGGTTTTCTCCTGGGACTCACGCCCTGGACGATCCGCAATGCGCTCGTGTATCGCGAGCTCGTTCCGGTGAACGATTTCGCTGGCATCAACCTGTACATCGGCAATTCCGATCTGATGGATCGGTTCTACCGCGTTCGCACGCGCGCCGAATACGACGCATGGATCAAGGACCTCGACCGGCTCACGCGGGACCGCTTCGCCGAGCTTCAGGAGAGCGGAGAGATGTCGCCCGCGCGGCGGACCGGCGCGTTTGTGCGAATGACTCTCGCCGAGCGAAGAGCGCGCCCCGATCGCACTCTTCCCCTACTCTTCCACAAGACCTGGGACTGGCTGCGGCCTTACCCGAGCCCGCTCTTCTGGCCGCCCTGGGTCGTATGGGCGACAGGCCTTCTCTACGGTGCGCTCATGCTTTTGGCCGTCATCGGCGGGATCGCGTCTCCGCGGCGGGGCGTTCTCTTTTTCACGATCGCATATCTCGCGCTGACGATGGCGGCCCACATCGCTTTTCTCGTCGTGTGGCGGTATCGGCTCGCCTGCTGGAACCCGGCCCTGATCCTCTACGGCGTTTTCGGCGCGAGCCTGCTCCTCGGGCAAGGCAGCGCCGACCGGCGCGCGGTGCCGTCCGACACCACGAGCAGGTCCTGACCCTGCGGCTCGCGCCGTCCCGGCCAGAAATCCGGAACGAATCGGTCGACCGAAAGGCCGGCGTCCGCGATCCAGCGGAGGAAACGAAGACGCTCCACCGCGATAGCCGATTTCGGGTTGACCCTGCGTTTCCACCGAACGGCGCCGCTGCCAGCGGTGAACGGAAAGTAAGACGCCGCCGCGCGTTCTCCCTCGCCCCGTTCGAAGAGAAGGGCGGTCAGGAGAGCGCTTCTCCCCGGCGAGATCACCCTTCGGATCTCCGCGAGCATGCGCCGCGCATCGGGCTCGAGCAGGTGCGTGAAGAGCGACTTCGCCAGGATGAAGCTCGCCTCGCGGTCGGCGACCGGCAGTGTTTCGAACGCGGAAATCCGCTCGAAGCGAAACCTCGGGTCATCCCGATAGCGGTTTCGGCACCATTGGATCGACGGAGCATGGATGTCGATGCCGACACATCGCCCGCGTGGCCCGATCCGGGCGGCGAAGCAGGCTGCCATCGATCCTGGCCCGCATCCGAGATCGAGAACCAGATCGCCGGCGTCGATCAGGCCGAGGGCATCGATTCGGTCTGCCATCTCTCGCGCCGCGCTCTCGAAAAGATGCACCGGACCGGTGTGGCGCCGGAGCCAGAGCGGCGGAAGAGGCTCCCGTCCCGCCACCCGCCGCCAGACGGAGTCGGCCGGCCCGAGCAGCCACAGACCCGCGGAACGAAACTGCCTCGCGAGATGAAACGCGGCGGAGGGAAGGAATGGAATGAGAGCGGCCACGCGTCAAACCATGAGAAATACGGAGCGGCGCCGTAGGCCGTTGGCCGTGGACGCGGAGATAAAATCCCAGGGTGGTTTTCTCGCTCGCCGCCTCTGCATCACCGTCCGTGGCGCCAATGCGCCCGCTCCGCGCGGTTTGGCTCGGACGGATCGGCTATCGTGACGCCCTCGAGCGGCAGCGCGAAGCGGCCCGGGCCGTGGCCGCCGGAGGCGTGGAAACGCTGTTCCTCCTCGAGCACGAGCCGGTCTTCACACTCGGCCGCAACGCCACGGTTTCAGACATTCTCTGGCCCGAAGCGAGGCGCCGCGTCTCGGGCATCGAGATCCATGAGAGCGACCGAGGCGGAAAAGTCACCTATCACGGGCCCGGCCAGCTCGTGGGCTATCCCATCCTCAACCTTTCGCCCGACCGCCGCGACGTCAAGCGCTACGTCACCGATCTCGAGGAGGTCCTGATCCGATCGCTGGCCGGTCTCGGAATCACCGCCGCGAGATCTGCTCGAAAGGAACGGGTCACGTCGGTCTGGGTCGGCAACGACAAGATCGCCGCGATCGGAGTCCACATCGCGCGATGGGTCACGACACACGGCTTCGCGCTGAATGTGACCGACGAGCCCCTCGCGAACTTCTCAGGCATCGTGCCCTGCGGAATCACCGACGGTGGGGTCACGTCGATCTCGCGCGCCGCGAAAACGGTCATCACGGTGGAGGAGATGGCCCGGCGCGTGACTCGCTCCTTCGGCGAGATCTTAGGCCGGGAGATAATCCACGCGTGACGACGACCTGTCATTCCGAGGAGCGAAGCGACGAGGAATCTGCCCGCGTTGGAACCGCCGAGAGCAGATCCCTCGCTGCGCTCGGGATGACAGCCGGGAATCTCCCCGCTCGGCCGTCGCGGCTGGAGCGTCCCGAGTGGCTGAAGGTCCGCGCCAATACGACCGGCGAGTACGAAGAAGTCCGTTCGATGATGCGGCGGCTCTCGCTCGTGACCGTCTGCGAAGAGGCGCGATGCCCGAACATCCACGAATGCTGGGCGCGCGAGCGCACCGCGACCTTCATGCTGATGGGAGAAATCTGCACGCGGCACTGCGGCTTCTGCGCCGTCGGAAAGGGTGTCCCCGGCGCTCTCGACCCCGAAGAGCCCGGGCGGGTCGCGGAGGCGGTCGCGGAGCTCGGCCTCTCCCATGCGGTCGTGACATCGGTTAACCGGGACGATCTCGAGGATGGAGGCGCCGGCCACTTCGCGGCAACCATTCGCGCGATCCGCGCCCGAGTCCCCGGCTGCACGGTCGAAGTCCTGATTCCCGATTTCTGCGGCAACGGGAGCGCGCTCGACGCGGTCCTCGCGGAGCGCCCCGAGATCCTGAACCACAACACTGAGACGGTTCCGCGGCTCTATCGGCGCGTGCGGCCCCAGGCGAAGTACGAGCAGTCCCTCGCGCTTCTCACCCGCGCCGACCGCTTCCGCCGCGAGACGGGCATCTCGATCAAGACCAAATCCGGCCTCATGGTTGGTCTCGGGGAAACGATCGAGGAAGTCCTCGCGACTCTGGCGGATCTGCAGCACGCGGGCTGCGACATCGCGACCATCGGACAGTACCTCCAGCCTCACGCGCATCGTCTCCCGGTCGAGAAGTACTACACGCCGGCGGAATTCGAGCGGCTGCGCCTGGCCGGCGAAGAGATGGGCTTCTTCCGCGTAGAGTCCGGACCGCTGGTGCGGTCCTCCTATCACGCGCGAAGGGCGCTCGAAGGTGCCGCCGCAACGGAGCTCGCGACGCAATGACAAGATCGATTCGGTTTGGGAAGGCCGCCTCACAGATGGCCGCGCTCGCCGCCCTACTGCTCATGCCGGCAGCCGGCCGGGCGCAAACCCGAGGCGCGGAGCTCACTTCGCAGAAAAAGCCGGACTTTCCCGAGGCGTTGGCCACGGGCCTCCAGCAAGGCAATGTCCTTCTGATCGGCCGCATCGACAAGACCGGCAAGCTTCAGGACCTGCGCGCCGTCTCGAGCACGCTGCCGGAGTTCATCGCGCCCGCGCTCGTCGCGGCCAAGGCCTGGACGTTCAAGCCCGCGATGCGAGACGGTAAGCCGGTCGACATCGCCGCCAACATTGCGGTGCGTTTCCGCCTGCAGAGCAACGTCCGTGGCCAGATCGCTCGCCCGATTCTGGGCGATCTCTCCGTGTTGCCCGCGAACGACTCGGGGAAGGCCAGTGCCCCGGAGGGTTTCCCGATTCAGCGCGGCGGAAACCCGAGGCTCCGCGTGGAGGCCGAGCTCGACATCTCGCCCGACGCGAAAGCGCGCGAGGTGGATACGATCGCCGAAGCGGTGTCGCCCAAAGGCCGCCGCGTCAAGATCTTCCAGGGAGCCGTGAAGGTGAAGCCGGGCCAGCAGGAAACCAAATTCGCGTTCGACGCTCCCGTCGGCAAGGACTGGGAGGACGGGGTTTGGAAGCTCCAGTTCACGGCGAACGGCGCTGACGCGGGAAGCGGCCAATTCTGGCTCGCGGGCGATCCGGCACACTACGACTTCGTCACAGCATTGAAGAACTTAAAATAGCTGTCAGCTTTCCGCTCACAACTTTCAGCCGAGCCGAAACGCGGCGACGAAGAATCACGGCCTTCTCACTTCAAACGCGGAACTCCCGGAGACCACATGCCGTGCACCGCTTATCTGGCTGAGAGCTGAAAGCTGATGGCTGAAAGCTTCGTTCGCATCGGCACCGCCGGCTGGTCCTACGAGGATTGGAACGCGATCGTGTATCCCGAGAAACCCCCGAGAGGCTTCGACCGGCTCGCGTTGATGGCCTCCCTCTTCGACACCAACGAAATCAACTCGACTTTCTACCGGATCCCGCCGCCCTCGATGTCGGAGAATTGGGCACGCAAGGTCGAGCACAATCCGCGATTCCTCTTCACCGCGAAGCTCTACCGCGGCTTCACGCACGAGCGGGAGTCCGGCGACGCGGACCGCGATGCATTCCTGGAGGCGATGCGGCCGCTGCGCGAAGCGAAGAGGCTTGGCTGCGTCCTCGTCCAGTTCCCGATGTCCTTCCACGACGCGCCGCAGAACCGCGGGCATCTCGAGAAGACGCTCGTCCGGCTGGAGCCGCTTTCCTGCGCCGTCGAATTCCGGCACGCTTCGTGGAACACGGAAGAAGCCCGACGGCTCCTGGCGCGCCACGACGCGGCCTTCGTCAACATCGATCAGCCCGCTCTCTCCGACAATCTCCCGGCGACCGGCCACGT
>DATDNV010000058.1:0-4480 GCA_036518075.1 Thermoanaerobaculia bacterium | reverse complement strand
GATGACCTCGCCGCGCAGCTGCCGGTGATTCGGCAAGTCCTCGACGCCTACCGGATTCCGGTGCTGGAGCTGCCCGGCTTCGAGGCCGACGACGTAATTGGAACCCTCTCGGTCAAGGCGTCCGGAGAGGGCCTGGACGTCGTGATCGTGACGGCCGACAAGGACATGCTGCAGCTCGTGCGGCCCGGAATCCGCGTCTTTCACACCGGCCGAGAGATCTTTCTGGATGAGGACGGGGTCAGGGAATTCTTCGGCGTTCCGCCCAAACAGGTCGTCGACGTTCTGGCTTTGATGGGCGACAGCGTCGACAACGTCCCCGGAGTTCCCGGGGTTGGCCCGGTGACCGCGAAGAAGTGGATCACGACCTACGGCTCGCTCGAGAAGCTCCTGGAGAGCGCCTCCGAGATCAAGGGAAAAGTCGGCGAGAGCCTGCGCGAGAACTTCGAGAACGCGCGGCTTTCCAGGCAACTCGTCGAGATCCCGACCGATCTGCCGATCGAGTTCGATCCGCAGGTGCTCGCGCGCGCAGCGCCGGATCTCGAGAAGCTCAAGTCCGCATTCGTCGAGCTCGAGTTCCACTCGCTGGCGGCAGAAATCCAGGGGGAGGCGGCGACCGTTCGGGAGATTCCGTCCTCTCGCCTGACCGCCGGTCAATCTTTTTCGTTCGCTCCGGCCAGCCGGCTCGGACTGGCCCTCCTTTCGTACGGTGAGCGAGTCTTGATGGCTCTCTCCGACGGGAACTCGGCCCAGATCCTCGAAGGCTCCGCCGAGGAAGTCCGAAAACGCTGGAACGAGCGGGACCTCCCCGGCGCCCGGTTCACGATCGCCGACGCCAAGCCGCTCGACGCGTGGCTGGCACGCGCCGGCACAGCGGTGAAGGGAGACGTGTTCGACGTCTGCCTGGCTCATTACGTTCTCTTTCCCGGAATCGCGAGCTCCGATTTCGAGCCGATGGCCTTCCAGCAGCTGGGGCGCCAGGTCATCCCCGACAAGGAAGCGGGGGTCGCCAACGGCTGTCTGGCCGAAGGGTTCACCGTTGAGTCCGCCGACCGCTGGCTCGCGGAGCGCGCGGCCGGATCGGTCGACCTCGGCGCGGCGCTCGAAAAGAAGCTCGCCCAGCGTCCGGCGCTCGAGTCGATCTATCGCACCATCGAGCGGCCGCTGACTCCCGTGCTGGCGCGAATGGAGCTGGCCGGCGTCACGGTCGACGTCCCGTATCTCGCGGCGATCTCCGCGCGAATGGAAAAAGAGCTCCGGGCGCTCGAGAAGAAGATCTGGGCCGAGGCGGGAGAGGAGTTCAACGTCAACTCTCCGGTCAAGCTCGGACAGATCCTGTTCGAGAAGCTCCAGTATCCGGTCCTCCGGAAGACGGCCAAGACGAAATCCTCTTCCACCGGCGTCGAGGTGCTGACCGAGCTCGCCGACAAGGGATATCCCCTTCCGCGTCTCGTTCTCGAGTTTCGAGAGATCGCGAAGCTCAAAGGAACGTACGTCGACGCCTTGCCGGCTCTGGCGGACCCCGAGGGCCGCGTCCACACTTCGTTTCGCCAGACGGTCGCGGCGACGGGAAGACTTTCCTCCTCCGACCCCAACCTGCAAAACATCCCCATTCGAACCGCCGCCGGCCGGGAGATCCGACGCGCGTTCATCGCGCCTCCCGGGCACCAGCTCATCGTGGCGGACTACTCGCAGATCGAGCTGCGAATCCTCGCGCATCTGTCGGGGGACGAAGCGCTGATCGGAGCGTTTGAGGAGGGACAGGACATCCACCGGGCGACCGCGGCGAAGATCTTCAGCGTCTCGCCCGAGCTGGTCAGCCACGAAATGCGCAACGCCGCCAAGCGCATCAACTTCGCCCTGCTCTACGGAATGGCTCCGTTCACACTGGGACGGGAGCTCGGCGTCTCGACTTCCGAAGCGAAGAGCTACGTCGACTCCTACTTCAGCAAGTTCCCGAAAGTTCGCGGCACTCTCGACGCGATCCTCGCGCGCGCACGCTCCACGCGGGAGGTCGAAACGCTGTTTGGCCGAGTGCGGCCAATCCCCGAGATCACGGCCTCCAATCCCAACGTTCGCGGGAATGCGGAGCGAATGGCGCTGAACGCGCCGTTTCAAGGCTCGGCGGCGGACATCATCAAGATCGCCATGGTGAGGCTCGATACAGCCCTTCGTGACCGGGGACTCGCGACGCGCGTGCTTCTCCAGGTCCATGACGAGCTCGTCCTCGAGTCGCCCGATGAGGAGGTCCCGCGCGCAAGCGATCTGGTCAAGGAGGTCATGGAAGGCGCGGCAAGCCTGAAGGTCCGCGCGGAGGCGCACGTGGGCGCCGGCCGGGATTGGCTTTCGGCCAAATAGCCGGAGGCGAGCCGCCCCGAACTGGGGCTCCCTTATATACTTTGCGAAAACTCATGAGGCGTCTCGCCCTTGTCGCTCTCGCGGTCCTGGCCGTCGGATCAGCGGTGCCGTCCTCCGCCCCCGCCCAGGTGACTCCGGCCGCGCCGACTCCGGCTCCGCCCGCACCCCCGCCGGCATCCGCGCCGGCTCCGGCTCCCGCCGGGGTTTACTCGGCCGTCACTCCGCAAAGACTCACGGATCCGCCGGTCGTTTCGGTTCTGCACCTGCCTGCCGATAACCCATTCGGCGCGAACGTCGAGGTTGCGGCGCTCGCGCCTCCCAAGCCGGTTTTCACCGAAGCGACCGTGACGGCTCCGTTTTTCGGGACGATGCGCGTCGACCGCGCCGGCCGCGTCAGCTCCGCGCGGCGAGTGCGCGATCCGATCCCCTCGCTCGCGCAAGACTCTAAGAAATCGCTCGACCGCTGGACCTTCGAGCCGGCAAAGAAGAGTGGCCAGCCGGTGGATACGTGGGCCAGCATCCGCGTCGATCTCGCGGTGGACGTGCGGCCACTCAAAGTCGAGCAGCTCACGCTCAACCCGATCACGCCGTCGACGCAGATTCCAGCGCCTTTCGAATGGGGTTCCGACAACTCCTGGTACGACAGCCTCAAGGTGACGCCACCGTCGGATGGAACGGTCCCGGTGGAGCAAACCGACGTGCCGCCGAATCCGAAGAAGATTCCATGGTCCGCCGACTCCTTCCGAGGGCCCTTCTCGTGCCGGCTCTGGGTCCACATCACCGCCGCGGGAAAGATCGACAAGGTGATCCCGATCCAGGTGAGCGATCCGGTTTTGATCGGCTACCTGCGTCAGCAGTTGCCGACATGGCCGGTCCGGCCGGCCCACGTCAAGGGCCAGGCCGCGGACACCTGGAACGAGCTCTCCATGGCGGGAACGGTCAGCTATTCGATCGAGGTCAAGCAGGCGGTCAGCCTGAGAAAGACGATTGCGGGAGAGTAGCTGTCAGCTCACAGCTCTCAGCTCACAACCTTCAGTTTCGAGTTTCCGGGCTCACCTGCTTCTGTTTTGTGCTGGGTTAACAATATATATATTGTGATTCCAGAGGCCGGGCTGCAGTGACAGTTTGGCTGAGAGCTGAAAGCTGATAGCTGACGGCTAGACAATCTCCCTCTTATCCCCCACTCGCCGAGTGACTTTCGTCGCATCCAGGTGCTCGAGCAGCGGAATGGCGAGCTTCCGCGTGAGGCCGAAGATCTCCTTGAATTCACCGACGTCGATCGATTTCCGCCCGGTCGCGCGCAAGCGCCGCGTGACGTCGTCGACCGCGTCCCGCGCGACGATCCATCCGCCCGGCAATCTCACCAATGAGCCCTTCTTGGTCAGATAGCCGGTCAAACCTTCGATGACCTTCGGCTTGTGGCCCACTTCCTGCGCGACTTCGGCGATCGATGGCGGATCGAGGCCGCGCCGGCGAAACACAGCCGCGATGCGTTCGGACAAGTCCCGGTCGCTGCCGCCGAGATCTTCGTGGCCCGGCAGTCGCGCGATCTCCGCATCCACGACATAGGCGCCCCGCTTGACGAGCGCCGCCTCGACCGCCTCCGCCCATCGGGGATCGGAATCCGGAACGAGCCGGGCGAGCAGCGTGCGGCGCGGCGCGCCGACCGCTCCGGGTGTCTCGGCGACGTGGCGTCGAATCTCCTCCGCGGCGGCGACGGCGAGCCGGTCGAGAGCTTCCTTCGCGGCGTAGCGGTCGGGAGAACGCCGAAGCGCTTCGAGTGCCCCACTCTTCAGGGGGAGGGCCAGCGCCGCGCGCACTTCATCGCGGCTGATGCCTGCTCGCGCCGCGAGCTCTTCTTCGGATGCCCCCGCCTCGCGTGACTGTTCGATCCAGAGCGCCAGGCGGTCCTCGAGGGAGCCCTCGAGCCGGTCCAGGGCGGCGCGCAGGGACTCCTGTGTCCGGCGCGATACGCGCGGGAAAAGCGGATCGACGACGACGCCGCCGCCGATCGTTTCCATGGGCGAGAGGCGGCGGACGACGAAACGATCGCCGGGAGCCGCCGCGATCGGAGCGGACAGACGCAGTTGCGCGAGCGCAGACTGGCCCGCCGGCAACTCCGAGC
>DATDNV010000057.1:0-6381 GCA_036518075.1 Thermoanaerobaculia bacterium | reverse complement strand
AACGCAGAATGGCGACGCAGCGCGCGACTTCTCCGCGCGCCTCGCTGATGGGCTTGCCCACCTCCCGCGTCATCGCTTGCGCGAGAGCTTCCTGCTGTCCCGCGATCGCCGCCGCCCAGCGATGGAGATGCTCCGCCCGGGCGGGGCCGGTCAGATTCCGCCAGGCCGCACCGGCGGCGGCAGCGCTCACGACCGCCCCGTCGACGTCCTCCGGGGAGCCGGCCGGGATCATGCCGATCACGTCCTCGGAATCGGAGGGATTCCGGTCGGGGACGAGGCGGTCTCCGCGGCTCGACCGCCAGCGGCCGCCGACGAAACTCTGCAAGACAGACGCGCCCGCCACAGAGCCAATCTATGATGCAATCGGACGGAGGGTCAAACTCAGCCCGGATCATTCATGGACACGATGAACGACGCTGTCTTTCCGAGCAAAGTCTCCGTCATCGACTCCCACACCGAGGGAGAGCCCACGCGCGTCGTGGTTGAGGGGTGGGAGACGCCGCCTGGCCGGACGATGATCGAGCGCCGCGAAAGCCTCCGCACCCGGTTCGACCACCTGCGAAAGGCGATCATCGGCGAGCCGCGCGGCCACGACGCGATCGTGGGCGCGCTGCTGACGCCTCCCGTCAACGCGGGCTCGACCGCCGGCATCATCTTTTTCGACGACGCGGGATATCTGGGAATGTGCGGCCACGGCACGATCGGCGTCGCGCGGACGCTCGAATTCATGGGACGCGTCAAGCCGGGCAAGCTCGCCTTCGACACTCCCGTGGGCACCGTCGGAGCGGAGCTCGCCGAAGACGGCTCGGTCGTGATCGAAAACGTTCCCGCCTATTGCCATTCCCGCGACGTGGAGGTCGACGTGCCGGAGGTCGGGCGCATCCGCGGAGACGTCGCCTACGGCGGCAACTGGTTTTTCGTGACCGAGCTCCCGGGCGAGCCGCTGGATCTCGCCAACACGACACACCTTCTCGGCCAGACGAAAAAGATCCGCCGGGAGCTCAAAGCAAGCGGCGTGACCGGCACCTCGGGCGCCGAGGTCGATCACATCGAAGTCTTCGGCCCTCCGTCCCGGCCGGATGCCGACAGCCGCAACTTCGTTCTCTGCCCCGGCGCGGCTTACGACCGCTCCCCGTGCGGCACGGGCACTTCGGCCAAGATGGCCGTGCTCTGGAGCCGCGGGCAGCTCGCTCCCGGACAGCTCTGGAGGCAGGAGAGCGTCACCGGCAGCCTCTTCACGGGCTGGCTCACCGACCAGGACGGGAAGCTCATTCCCCACATCCGCGGCCGTGCGTTCGTCACAGGCGAGGCCACGCTCCACTTCGATCCCCTCGACTTTTTCCGCGGGGGGATCGCGCCCGCGTGAGGAGCGGCGCGACGCCGGACGTCATCGTCGTCGGCGCCGGCATCGTCGGCGCCGCGTGCGCCGACGCGCTCACCCGGCGCGGCCTGCATGTGCTGGTCCTCGATTCGCGCTTCGCCGGTGGCGGCGTGACCGCCGCCGGGATGGGACACATCGTCGTCATGGACGATTCGGAAGCGCAGTTCCAGCTGACCTCTTACTCGCGCCGCCTCTGGTCCGACCTCGCGGGTGAGCTCTCGCGAGATTGCGAGGACGACCCGTGCGGCACGGTTTGGATCGCCGAGACCGAGGAAGAATGGGAGGCCGTCCGCGCCAAGCGCGCCGCCTACGAGAGCCACGGAGTCCCCGTCGAGGTGCTCGACGGGCGCGCGCTCGCCGAGGCGGAGCCGAACCTGAGGCCCGGGCTCGCCGGCGGACTCCGCGTGCCGGGAGACCGCGTGATCTATCCGCCCAACGCTGCTCGGTGGCTGCTCCAAAGGGCTGTGGCGCGCGGAGCGCGCCTGCGCGAGGGATGCGAGGTCCGCGCCGCCGGAGCAACCGAAGTGGAGCTTTCGAACGAACGGATCACTGCCGCGCACGTCGTCAACGCAGCCGGGCCCGAGGCGCCTCGCCTCACTCCCGGCATTCCCATCGAGCCGCGAAAAGGACATCTCGTCATCACCGACCGCTATCCCGGCTTCTGCCGGCATCAACTGGTCGAGCTCGGGTACCTCAAGAGTGCGCACACGCTTTCGGCCGGAGCGCCTTCGGTCGCGTTCAACGTCCAGCCTCGCGCGACGGGTCAGTTTCTTCTCGGTTCCTCGCGCGAGTTCGTCGGATGGAATGCGGCGCCGAATCCGGATGTCCTGGAAAAGATGGTTCGCCGCGGCGTCGAGTTCATGCCGGCGCTCGCCGGCCTCTCCGCGATTCGGGTCTGGACCGGGTTCCGGCCGGCGACACCCGACAAGCTTCCGCTGATCGGGCGGTGGACGTCGTCGGAGACCCACTTGCCCGGCCCCTGGATCGCGGCGGGCCACGAGGGTCTGGGAATCACGACCGCGACCGGAACGGGCGAAATTCTCGCATCGCTCATCACGGGCGAAACGCCGGCGATCGACCCGGCGCCTTTCGAGCCCAACCGCGCCATGCCGGGCGGGGTGCATTGAAGCGCTTCTCGATCTTCGTCGACGGCCAGCCGATCGACGCCGACGAAGCGGCGACCGTCGCCGCGGCGATGTGGAACGCGGGACTTTCTCACTTTCGCACCTCGGTCGCGGGCGAACGGCGCGGCCCTCTCTGCGCGATGGGAATCTGCTTCGAGTGCCGCGTCACGATCGACGGCGTGCCGCACCGCCGCGCCTGCATGGAGACCTGCGCGCCCGGAATGCGGGTCGAGACACATGGCTGATCGTCTGGACGCCCAGATCGCGGTCGTCGGAGCCGGGCCCGCCGGAATCGCGGCCGCGACGCGGGCGGCGGAGGCGGGCTCCGACGTCCTGGTGATCGACGAGGCGCCAGGGCCCGGAGGCCAGATCTGGAAGCATCGCCGGCCCGAGCACGCTCCGCGAGCCGCGAGGAAATGGCTCGAGCGCTTCGTGCGATCCGGAGCCCGGCTCGTCCGGGGCGCGCAAGTCATCGCGGCGACGTCTGACGGCGAGTTGAGAGCGGAGCTTCCGGGCGCCGGCGGACACATGCTCGACGTGCGCTGGGGCAGGCTCATCCTGGCCACCGGCGCGCGTGAGCGGTTCCTCCCGTTTCCCGGATGGACGCTTCCCAACGTCATCGGCGTTGGAGCGGCGCAGGCGTTGCTCAAAGCGGGCGTCTCGTTCCAGGGCCGGCGCGTCGCGATCGCGGGCTCCGGCCCGCTGCTTCTTCCGGCGGCGGCCGCTCTGGCAGCGGGCGGGGCGCGCGTCGGGCTCGTCGCGGAGCAGGCGCCTTTCCCATCGGTCGCGCGTTTCGCGGGAGGCCTCCTGCGCCAGCCGGGCAAGCTCCTTCAGGCGGCGATGTATCGAGGCCGGTTTGCCGGGACTCGCTACCGCACCGGGACCTGGATCACGTCGGCTCGCGGCGACGACCGCGTGCGCGAGGCGGTGTACACGGACGGAAACCGATCGCGCACGGTCGCCTGCGACGTGCTCTGCTGCGGCTACGGGCTCGTGCCGAATCTCGATCTGCCGATGCTGCTGGGCTGCGCGACGAGCGCGGGGAAGGTGGTCGTGGACGAAAGGCAGCAGACCAGCCAGGACTCCATCTATTGCGCGGGCGAGCTGACGGGAATCGGGGGCGTCGATCTCGCGCTCGTCGAAGGAGAGATCGCGGGCCTCGCCGCCGCCGGAAAAAGCCACGGCGATCGAAGCCTCCCCGCACGGCGCTCCCGGCAAGCGGAGTTCGCCGCTCGTCTGGAAGCGGCGTTCGCCCTTCGGGACGAGTTGAAGTCTCTCGCGCGGCCTGACACGATCGTCTGCCGGTGCGAAGACGTGATTCTCGCGCGGCTCGATCCACGCTGGCGGCGCCGTCAGGCCAAGCTCTACTCGCGCGCGGGCATGGGGCCGTGTCAGGGCCGAGTCTGCGGACCCGCGCTCGAGTTCCTGTTCGGGTGGGAGTCGGATACGGTGAGAGTTCCCGTGCGGCCGACACCGCTCGCGGGACTGGCGCATAAGGAAGAAAGGGCGGACACGACATGAAATGGCAGGGCGTCTTTCCGGCGATCACCACACCGTTTGAATCGGACGACTCGATCGATCACGAATTCCTCGGCAAGCATGTCCGAACGATGTTGGATGCCGGCTGCCAGGGCATCGTGGCGCTCGGTTCTCTGGGCGAGGGCCAGACGCTCAGCAAGTCCGAAAAACTCGAGGTCCTCAAGACGTGCAAAAAGGCGGTTGGCCGCGCTCCGCTCGTGGCAGGGATCTCGGCGCTCTCGACCCCGGAAGCGGCCGATCTCGCCCGAGCGGCGGAAGCGGTCGGCTGCGAAGGGTTGATGGTGCTTCCGGTCTACGTCTATCGCGGTGACTGGCGCGAGACCGAGGCGCATTTCCGCGCGGTGATCGCCGCGACGAAACTCCCCTGCATGCTCTACAACAACCCGGTCGCCTACGGCACCGACGTCACTCCCGAGCAGCTCGCGATCCTGGCCGACCTTCCCAATCTCGCGGCGGTCAAAGAATCGAGCATGGACGTGCGCCGCGTCACCGGGATCCGCGCGGTCCTCGGCGACCGGCTCGCGATCTTCGTCGGCGTCGACGACGTCATCGTGGAAGGCATCGCGGCCGGAGCGGTCGGCTGGATCGCGGGCCTCGTCAACGCGCTTCCGCGGGAATCGGTCGAACTCTTCGATCTCGCGCGGGCCGGAAAGTCGAGAGAGGCCCGCGAGCTCTACGAATGGTTCCTGCCGCTGCTCCGCCTCGACACCGTTCCCAAATTCGTTCAGCTCATCAAGCTCGTGCAGCAGGAAGCCGATCTCGGATCCGAGCGGGTGCGGCCGCCCCGCCTGGCCCTCGCCGGCAGGGAGCGCGAAGACGCCCTGTATCTCATTCGGAAGGCGCTCGAACGCCGGCCGGCCCTGAGCCCGAGATGACGTTATACCGAATCTGATATGACGCCGAGCGAGACCAGTTGTTTTTCTCAACCCATTGTTCTCGTTGGAGAGTCTGGGCCAGTCGGTCTCCCTCGTCGCCACGTTCGGTCCCGGGCCGCAAAGAGTCAAAACCGGGGCCTCGTCTGGATCTGCGGCAATCACATCTTGAGAAACGATCTGTAGACACGATGCTCGCCGTTCGACGCGCGCAGGACCGCGGTTACTTCGACCACGGCTGGCTGAAGACGTACCACACGTTTTCCTTCGCCGATTATCACGACCCGAAGTTCATGGGATTTCGGAGTCTGCGCGTCATCAACGAAGACCGCGTCTCCCCCGGGCGCGGCTTTCCGACGCACGCGCACGCCGACATGGAGATCCTGTCTTACGTGCTCGAGGGCGGCCTGGCGCACCAGGACAGCCTGGGCAACGGCTCCGTGATCCGTCCGGGCGAGCTCCAGCGCATGTCGGCCGGGACCGGCGTCCGGCACAGCGAGGCGAACGCTTCGGCGGAGGAGATCGTTCATTTTCTGCAGATCTGGATTCTTCCGGAGCGGCGGGGACTCGCGCCCTCCTACGAGCAGAGCGAGTTCAAACTCGCCGCGGCGCCGGGCCGCTGGGTGCTCATGGCGAGCAGCGCCGGAAAGGAGGGCGCTCTGCGGATTCATCAGGACGTCGAACTCTCCGGCGCGGTGATCGAACCGGCGCAATCGCTCGCGTACGAGCTCGAGGCCGGCCGGCACGCGTGGATTCAGGTCGCTCGCGGCGAGGTAAGCGTCGACGACGTCCACTTGAACGCCGGCGACGGGCTCGCCGCCTCGGACCTGACCGCCATCGAGATCGAGGCCCACCAGCCGTCCGAGATCCTTCTCTTCGACCTTTCCTGACTCGCGGCGCGGCCGGCCGCAGCCACGTCACTGGGCGCGGACGATCGGGACGTCGACGACGTGCTCGGACAGAAACCAGACCTGGAGCTCGTTGGTGCGGATGACGTTGGAGATGAGCAGGTCGTTGGTCCCGTCGTCTCCCGCGTCCGACGCCTGCCGCGCCATCGACCGCGCCTCCTCCAGGATGATCTCGTGCGCGTGGAGGAGACGCGAGATCTGGACCGGCGCCTCCTCGCGGCCTTTCGGCGGCCGCGGGATCAGCGTCGTCTCGGCGACGTCCGGCGCCATCGCGAGGCTGACCCCTCCGAGAAGCTGGATCCGTTCCGCGATCTGGTCGACGAGCTCGTTCTGCTCCTCGTAGTGTTTGTCGAACAGAAGATGCAGCTGGTAGAAGGTCGGGCCCGACACCTGCCAGTGATGCTTCTTGTAGAGATCGCGCAGCGTCATCGTATCGGCCAGGATCTGATTCAGGTTCTCCGCGCTCTGCTGGCACGCGGCTTCGGACAGCGCGTTGGGAAGCCGGGCGATGAAACCGTAAGCCTGGATCTCATGCGCTCTCTGCTCGAGGAGCGGCC
>DATDNV010000056.1:0-9021 GCA_036518075.1 Thermoanaerobaculia bacterium | reverse complement strand
CGTGACGTGGCGTGTAGCCACCGGCTCGCGGCTCGGCGGAAAGGCCTCGACCGCGAGCCTCGTCCCTCGCTCGCTCACGCTCCCGCAGCGCGAGGCTCCTCCCCTCTGGGAGACTCCTCGCGCTGCGATCAATTGTTCGAGAGCGGCGACCAAACTCGTGCTTCGGCGACAGCCAGGGCAATCCGATGGAAGCTCGCCCCCACACTGTTCACTCGTCACTCGTCACTTGTCACTTGTCACTTCTTCCCTTAACATGCCCGGCTCGCTCGTCGGGCCGACGTAGCTCAGTCGGTAGAGCAGCGGTTTCGTAAACCGCAGGTCACCGGTTCAAGTCCGGTCGTCGGCTCCAGTCACTGGCCGCGGCGCTCGGTGCCGCGAGCAGGCGGTCAAGACTCTCTCGACGCAAGCTCGCGATATTGTCTCGGATCACGGCTTTCCTGATCGCTCGACGCAGTGGTGCTTTTGCGCTCCCGCGCCACGACTCAAGCGAGCAACAGGGAGCCAGGGTCTGCGGCTGCTACGAACGTTGACATCTTTTCCATCCTCGCGAGGTTTTACCGGCCAGATCCCGAGGCTTCTCTGATGAATTCGCGACGCAGGGTCATGGATCGAGTAGACCCTCCTGTGACGGGCGCCGGAGCGGCTTGCGTGGCGCTCCTCGTCCTCGGCGCCGCGCTGCGCTTGTGGCAGTTCGGAGTCGGCGCATCGCAATGGCTCGATGAGCTTGCCCTATCGCGGGCGATCGTCGGACTTTCGTTCTCGGCCCTCTGGGGCGGGCATCTGCCCTTTCTCCAGGTTGCTCCGAAAGGATTCCTTCTCCTCCAGAAAGCGGCGGTCTCCCTCTGGGGCACCAGCGACTACGTGCTCCGTCTGCTGCCGCTCGTCAGCTCGCTCGCCGCTCTGCTTCTCTTCTACGTTCTGGCCCGCCGCATCTTCGTGCGGTCCGCGGCCATCGTCTTCGCGCTCACGCTGTTCGCACTACAGCCTGAGCTGATCCGCTACGCCAGCCAGGTCAAGCCATATTCGACCGATCTGGCGGTCGCGCTTGCACTGACGCTCTTGACCTGCTCTCTCGCGGAGGGAGACTCGGCGCCGGGACCGATTCGCGGTGTTTTCGTCGGGCTCGCCGGCGCGGTGGCGGTCACGTTCTCCCACGCGGCCGCTCTCGTTCTCGCCGGGTTGAGCGCTGCCCTCGCGCTCTCCGTCGTCCTTTCCGGCCGTCGCCGCGGCTTCGCGGGGCTCGCCGCGATAATCGGCCTATGGGTCTCCAGCAGTGGCGCCGCGGCGTTCATTGCGGCGCGGCACACGACAGCCCAAGGCCGCGATTACCTGCTCGCGTATTGGCGCGCTTCCTTCGGGCCGACGAGGCACAACATCGCCAACGACACCGCTTGGCTGATCAAAGCGCTCGTCCAGGAAGTCGCCGCGCTACGGTATCCGTGGCCGGTCTTCTACCTCGCTCTTGCCTTCCTGGGCGCGGTCTCATTGTGGCGGCGAAGCAGAAGCCTCTCGCTGGCGCTCTTCCTTCCGGTCGTCGCGGCCCTCTTTGCCGCAGAGCTCCACGTCTACCCATTCTCCCATCGGCTCGTGCTGTTCGGCGTTCCAGCATTTGTTCTCGCCATCGCCGCAGGAGTCGAGGCGCTGACATCGCTCGTTCGGCGAAACCCTGACAACCGGTTCGCGTCGATCAGAATCGATGCTTCGATCTTTCTCGCCGCGCTTCTTCCCGCGATCTTGACTCTCCAGGCGAGCCTGCCGCCGTATTTGAACGAAGAGATGAAGCCAATCCTGCGAGATATGGCGGCGCGACGTCTTCCGGGGGATTCCATCTACGTCTTCTATGGCGCTGGCCAGGCGGTGAGTTTCTACGGCGCTCGCTACGGCTTCCGTCCGCAGGACTACGTGCTCGGCGGCTGCCATCAAGAAGACACGCGAGCCTATTTGCGGGAAATCGACGGCTTTCGCGGACTTCCGCGCGTTTGGGTTCTCATTTCCCATGACTGGCGGGGCGAACGGCTCGCGCTTCTCGACTATCTCGATCATCTGGGCACTCGCACCCTGGCCATCCGTGCCCCCGCTCACGGCCCCCACGCCTTGGTGTCCGAGGCATACCTTTATGACCTGAGCGCAGCCCGGCCCTCGCCAGGCGTTGATTCGATGACCTTCCCCATCCCGAGAGCAGCGCCGAATTGGCTCGATTCCCGCTTCCCCTGCCGCGGAGCGGAAAACCCGGTTCCCGAGATTCCCCTCGAGCCACCCGGCTGATGATCGCCAGGTTCCGTTCGCCGGGGGATCGCATCGACTTCTCGAGTTGCTTGCACCCTCCAAACGAGACCTCGCGATGTCGGCTGGAGTCGCGGCTTTCCCGATCACTCGAAATGCCCCCCGGCGCGCGCGTCGGCGGCGACGTTGCACGGTCGCCGCATGACCAGCGCTGCAAAACAACCAAAAACCCGGCGAGATCGACCCTCTTACTCCGATAAGATCCCCTCCGGTTTTCCCGGTTTTCTGGAGGGGGTGAGGTGGAAGAGGTCGCTGCATTCTCGATCCTCGCTCTGACGGTCGGCTTGTCGCTGGGCCGGCCGAAGATCGGATGGCTGCGCATCCAGCACTCGGTGGCTGCCGTGCTCGGCGCGATCCTGACGCTCGCGTTTCGGCTCGTCACTCCGGCCCAGGCGCTCGACGCCGCGCGGCTCCTCGCTTTCCCAATCGTCACGATCGCGAGCCTCATGATCATCACGCTCGTCGCCGAGCAGGCCGGCCTGTTCGAAGTCCTGGCGAGGCGGCTCGCGCGCGACGCCAAAGGACGCGGACTGCGCCTCTTTGCTTTCCTCTTTCTGGGCGGCACCGTCATTGGAGCGGTCTTCACCAACGACGCCGCGGTCCTCATTTTCACTCCCCTCGTCTTCCACTTGACCGAGGAGGTGCGCGACGAGAACTGGAGAGCCGGGTCGGCGATCCCGTTTTATTTCGCGGTCCTCTACGTCGCGAATCTCGTCGGAGCGCTCGTCATCTCGAACCCGATCAACATCATCGTCTCGAGCCTCTTCGGAATCCGCTTCGCCGAATACGCCCGCTGGATGGTGGTGCCGGGCCTCGTCTCGATTGCCGTGAGCTTCTCGGGGCTCGTTCTCGTCTTTCGGCGCGCCATTCCCAGGACCTACCGTGTTCCCGGTCCGCTGACGTTCGACCCGAAGCGCTCGCGGCTGCTTGCCGTCTGCGCGGTGGCGCTCGCCCTGACGCTGGTCGGATTCTTCACCGAGGAATGGACCGGAATGCCCCCGTGGCTGGTGGCGCTCACGGGAGCGCTGTTGCTTCTCGGCCTCTTCAACGCCATCACCGGCGAAGGTCCGGGCGAGGTGCTGCGCGCCGTCGGATGGGATGTCCTCATCTTCGTGCTCGGAATCTTCATCGTCGTCACGGGCCTGCGCCACGCGGGCCTCACGGAGCAGCTCGGGCAGCTGCTGCGCTGGGTCGCCGGCCCGAGTCCGGTCGCGCTGACCTTCGTGACCGGGTTCGTCGCGGCGATCGCTTCGGCTCTCGTCAACAACCACCCCACCGCCGGGATGATGGCGCACGTGATCTCGGGACTGCACCTGCCGCCGCACGAGACGAAGATGGCGGTCTTCTCCGCGCTGGTGGGAGGCGATCTCGGACCGAAGATGCTGCCGATCGGCTCTCTGGCCGCCTTGATCTGGTTCCGGATCCTGCGCAACAAAGGGGTTCGGATTCCGTATTCGCTTTATATCAGAATCGGTATACCGGTCACGCTGACCGCGGTGTTTCTCTGCATCGCGGTGCTGAACCTCGAGGCCTGGGTCGTCCGGGCTTTCGGGAGCTAAGGATCAACCGTCTCGGAGCTCAGAGGGCGACGGCCCGCGGTCGTTTCCCATGCCGCGAGTTAGCGGGCCTCTCCCGGAGCGGGGCCTGTCGGACGGCGCGCGGTGAAATGTCTCCGCGTTTGCAAGAATCTGCGACGTCCGACCGGAGCGGCGGCCAGAATCGCCCTGAGCGCCATCGAGCCGCCGCGCCCCCGCGAGGGAGACGCCCGCTAAGGAGCCTTCTACCGGAGCACGAACGTCACCTGGCAGGTCGGGTCAACCTTGTACTCCGCTTCGTCGCCCGGGAGTAGAACAGCACGGTACTTGCCCGAATCGGCGAACTTCAGCGTGCCGAGGTCAAACTTCCAGTGCGCCTCCGCGTCCCAGACGAAGGACGTTCCCTTGCCGTAGTCGCGCACGTCGATCTGGTCGGTCCGGTCGACCTCGGCGCCCGAGTCCGGGACGAAGAACACACGCACTTTCGGCGGCGACTTCACCACCGACATGTCCGCAAACTTCCCATCCTCCATCGCGAGCTTCGCGCGCAGCGGCAGCACCCGCCCCTTGGCGACCTGCATGTCGTTGCGAATCGGCTCGTCGAAACCGACACACGCATACGTCGGTGTTTTCGATCCCTTCTCTGGCGGAGCAGCGAACGCGCTCGTCGACAGAACGAGCACCGCCATCCCCGCCAACCCCCCGACACGCCCAACCGTCGATCTCATGAATGTCTCCTTCCGCTGACAGCCGGATTCTAGTCTCTGGATCGGGCGCAATTCCCCCCTCGCGGCGCGCGAAGTCCCGCGGTCCCCGCCCTGGTTTAGAAAATTTGCAGCGCCCGGTCGCGGAGCGACCGCCTGCGCTGCCAGCCGAGCCTCTCGCCGCGGGAGCGAGAGCGCAGTAAGGGACCAGGGAAGCGATCGAGGCAGCATCCTGCCGAGTCGCTTCCCGATCCGTCCGAAGGACGGAGGTCCCGAACAAGCTCTAACGACGTGATAAAGTCCCCCCCACTTTTGAGTTTCATTTCACCGTAGCGCGGAAGGAATGAGCGCATGAGTGCCACCGCGAGTCCGGCGGTCGAAACTCCGACAGTCGAGGAGATCCACCCGGATCTTCCGGCGGTGGAGCTTCCCCGGGCTCCCCGCGCCGCTCTTCTCTGGTCGCGGGGCCTGGTCGTGGCCTCGATTCTGGTCACTCTCTTTACGCTCGACCGGCTCACTGTTCTCTTCGCGGACTACTGGCTCTTCGGCAGCCTGGGCGTCGCCTCCGTGTTCTGGACGAACTTCTGGATGGGGGCGGAGCTCTACGTCGCGGCCTTCATTCTCTTCGCCGTTGCAATCGCCGCGCCGGCGTACCTGACGCCGGTTCCTCCTCGAACCCGGCGCTTTGTCGTCAACAGCGCCCTTCTCGTCGCATCGATTGCCGCTTATATGTCGGCGCAGAACTACACCGAGTTCCTGCTCGGCGGCAAGGGATTCGATTTCGGCGCGACGGATCCCGTCTTCCACATCGACATCGGCTTTTACGCGTTCAACCTCCCCAATGTGTGGATCGCCTGGCGTTATTTCACCTGGGCGGCCGTCTTGAATCTCGGCTTCTCGATCGCCTGCGCCAACGCGAGCCGCAGCCGCGACGTAGCGGCGCGCGCACCCTTGTCCCGGCTCTCCGCGCGAGCAGCGATCTCTTCGACGGGTTCCACCCGAGTGGCGCTCTTCCTGATCGGCCTTATGGCGGCCGCGGGCATCTGGCTGACCCGCTACGACCTGCTTCTCAAGAACAACTCCGACGCGGCGTCGATCAAGCGCGGAGCCCAGTATCTCGACGTGACCGGGCTTTTCTCCTCCCTGAACTACATCTGGGTCACCACGTTCGTGATCCTTGGAGTGACGGTCGCCTTCGTCCGGATGCTTCGCGCGCTCGACGGACAACAATCCGCAGACTGGCGCCACCGCTTCCGGAAGGCCTGGCGCGTGGCGGTCTGGCTGGTTGTGTTCGACTTCGGCTTCAAGTGCGCGGTCGTCGTGCGCAACTGGCTCTTCGTGAAGCCCAACGAGCCGGTCATCCAGCTCCCGTACATCGCCCGCCACGTCGACGCGACGCGGCACGCCTACAACCTCGAGCACATCCAGGAGGTCGATTTCCTGCCCAACCGACCGGGCGACCCTCTGCCGACGGCCGAGGCGCTGCTCTCGAGCCCGACTCTCAAGAACGCTCCGCTCTGGCCGGGTTTCGTTTCGTATCTGGAAAGGTGGATCGACACACAGCACTCCAAGCGGATTCTGCAGACACAGGGGAGCTCGATGGTTTACGGACCGACACTCGAGCTCTTCCAGCAGCAACAGAAACTGCGCACCTACTACAACTTCATCAACGTGGACAGCGTCCGCTACCGGATTGGCGGCGAGGAAAAGATGTTCGTGTCGGCCGTCCGCGAAACGCCCCTCTACGAGCCCGTTCCCTGGCTCGCCTACTGGGGCCAGCGATTCATGATGTTCACCCACGGTTACGGCCTCGTGATGGCCCCGGCAGCCGAGATGACGTCCGAGGGCGAGCCCCGTTACTCGTCCTGGGACATCCCATCCAAAGTGACCTATCCCGAGACCGCCGTCCGGGAAGAGCGCGTCTATTACGGCGAGGGCTCGGCCACGATGGCCTTTTCCAATGTCCACGCGATGAAGGAGCTCGACTACCCCACCGATCAGGACCGAGCCGAGATCGTTCTACCGGAAACGGAGAAGACGGGGATCCGCATCGACTCGCTCTGGAAGAGGATCGTCTTCGGCTGGCGAAGCGGCAAGTTCTGGGAGATCGTTTTCTCCGACCTCATCAAGCCCAACACGCGCGTGCACATCATCCGCACGCCGGTCGACCGGCTTGCGCGGGTCGCGCCCTTCCTCTTCTACGACTCCAACCCCTACGCGGTCGCGGCGGACGGACGCATCACCTGGATCGTCAACGCGATGACGACGACCGACCGCTATCCCTACAGTCTGATCGAGGAGCTGGGCGACAAGTCCGACGAGCGTTCGCCGTTCCCCCGCCCGACGCGCTGGGTCAACTACATCGAAGATTCGGTCAAGGGAACGGTCGATGCCGCAACGGGAAAGATCACCTTCTACACGATCTCAGACGGACCGGTCATCCGAGCGTGGAAGAAGATCTATCCCGACCTCTTCACGCCGGGAGACAAGATGCCCGAGCCGGTGCGGAGACAGCTGACCTATCCGATTCAGTTGCTGCACATTCAGTTCGACGATCTCTACATCTACTACCACATGAAAGACCCCATGTACTTCTTCAACATGGAGGACATGTGGGATGACGCGGACGAAGTCCTGGGGCCGATCCTGGACACGGGCAAGGCGATCACATTTTCGATGGAGCCCTACCCGTTGATGCTCGAAACTGGAAACGGCGTTCTGCCGAAGGCGAACCCTCCCGTTCAGTACTCCCAGGCGATGGTCTTCACGCCCGAGAAAGCGCTCAATCTCCGCGGCATCCCGATCGTGTATCAGGACCCGCCCGACTACGGGAAGCTCGTCGTGCTGCAGGTGCCCAAGGGCCAGTACGTGATCGGTCCGGAGCAGGCGGACGCGACGATCGATCAGGACCCGATCATCTCGCAGAACTTCTCCTGGTGGAACCGGCGCGGGATGGAGGTCATCCGCGGCCACACGAGTCTTCTGATGGTCGGCAAGGAAGTCCTCTACGTCGAGCCGATCTTCCTCCGGTCGCAGCAGAACCATCTGCCGCAGCTGAAGAAGGTCATCGTCGTTTTCCGCGGCCGACCCTTCATGGAAGACACGCTGCCCAAAGCGGTCCGCGCCGCGATCGACTGGCACAAGGCGAACCCGGAGGCGCCCTCTCCGACTCTCGCGTCGTTGGAGGTCTCCAAGCGTGGAAGCTGATCTGAAGGAGGAGGAGGCGATCGCGGCCCCGGATCGGGACGATCCGAAGGAGAGCGGCCGGCTCGCCGTGGACCGGGTCTGGTCTTATTCCTATTCCTACCTGCTCGGCGTCCTTCTTCTCGTCGCCCTCATCTGGTCTTCGGGGGTCTGGAACTTCCTCGCCAATACCCGGCTGCTTTCCGTTCTCATCGACGCGGGAGTCGTCAGCTATCACGACGCGCAGGAGGGATTCATCCGTGGCGTCCCGGACCTGAAGTACTACCTGAAGTCTCAGGATCCCATCAAGTGGGGGCTCGTCGAAGGCGCCGGGCTCATCTTTCTTCTCTTCTGGCTGATCAAAGCGGCGCAGTTCCACGGGTTCTGCGACTTCGTCGGCATCCGCGGCACGTTTACGCAGCATGCGCGGGCCTATCTGGAGGGAATCGGCGTCAACCGATTGCTTCCCTTCAACCAGGGACTGGTCCGCATGGCCAAGTTCATGGAAGCCCAGGGAGCGTCGATCACGAAAGTGGCGCAAGCATCGTTCCTGGGCGAATTCTTCGTCTGCATCGAGATCGTCGTCTATGCCGCCTACGGGCCTTATGGCCTGGGCTGGTCGGTCTGGCTCGCCCAGATCTTCTGGTCTCTGGTGATCCTCGGCTGCTGCTACCTGCTGGCCAGGCCGAGCCGGCTCTACCCGGAACGCAGCGTCCTTCCCATGGCGAAGCAGGAAGTCGTCCCGACCTTCCGCGCGCTCGCGCGGCAGCCGATGATCTTCACGAAGCTGACGGTGCTGTCGCTTCTCGCCTTCGGCCTGGAAGACATCGGCGCCTACATGATCGCGATGGCGTTCACCGGAACGCACGTCATCCTGAACGTCAACTTCTCGATCCTTCTGATGGCGATCGTCGCGAGCTATGTCGCGCGGTTGATCCCGATCACGCCGGGGGGCATCGGGCAGTTCGAATGGGGATTCGCGGCGGGACTGTATCTCGGCGGCGTCGGCTGGCCCGAGTGCGTCACGATCGCCGTGCTCGACAACTTCGTTCGATACGTCAGCGGCACGCTTCTCTGGGCCTGGGTCTACATTCTGCGCGTCGACTACTCCTTCGAAGTCTTGAAGCGCGTCGAGCCCAAGACGCCGAACGTTTAGCAGGCCGCTGAAAAAGGGTGTGGGATGGCGTTACGAGCGCCGTGGGGCCAGATGCGAGGAAGCGCGACGACGGCGATGCTTTGTCATCGTCGAGGAGCGATGACGAAGCAGATGGCACCGCGCCGCCGTAACCCGAGGGTGGCCGGCACTTTGCCGGGCG
>DATDNV010000055.1:0-3828 GCA_036518075.1 Thermoanaerobaculia bacterium | reverse complement strand
ACCGGCGGAGGCCAGGCTCGCGAGCACGCCGAGTACCCGCTCGACGAGGTTCGCCTCCTCGCGCCGGTGCAACGGCCGCCGTCGGTGCGCGACTTCTACGCCTTCGAGCAGCACGTGAAGAACGCGCGGGCCGTCACCGGCCGGGGCGAGGTTCCGCCGGAGTGGTACGAGCTTCCGGCCTTCTACTTCTCGAACCCGGCCGCGATCTACGGCCCCGACGACGAGATCCAGTACCCGGATGGCACCGAGAAGCTTGACTACGAGCTCGAGATCGCCGCGGTGGTCGCGGCCGACGGCGAGATCGGCGGCTTCACCGTCATGAACGACTGGTCCGCGCGCGACCTGCAGCGAAAGGAGATGGCGATCGGCCTAGGACCGGCGAAGGGCAAGGATTTCGCGACCTCGCTCGGGCCGGTGATCGTCACCCCGGACGAGCTCGGCGATGTCATGGTCGCGCGGGTCAACGGGGAGGAGCGCTCGCGCGGCAGCCTCGCCGACATGTACTGGTCGTGGGAGCAGATCGTCGACCACGCGTCGCGCAACACCGAGCTGCGGCCGGGAGACGTGATCGGCTCGGGCACCGTCGGCACGGGGTGCATCCTCGAGCACGGCGACGAGCGCTGGCTCCAGCGCGGCGACGAGATCGAGCTCGAGGTCGAGGGGATCGGCATCCTTCGGAACCGAATCGGATGAAGGTCGCGGTGATCGGAGCGGGCGTGATGGGCCTCGCCACGGGGTGGGCCCTCAAGCGGCGCGGCCACGACCCGGTCGTCTACGAGCAGTTCGAGGTCGGGAACCCGCGCGGCTCGAGCCACGGCCGATCTCGGATCTTCCGGCTGGCATACGCCGAGGACCACTACGTCCGGCTCGCGCAGGAGGCGTTCAGGCTCTGGCGCGAGCTCGAGGCCGAGACCGGCGAGACGGTGCTGGAGCTGTACGGCCTCGTGGAGATCGTGAGCTCGCTCGAGGAGAGCACCGCCGAGACACTCGAGCGCTGCGGCGTCTCCTGGGAGCGGCTCGAGCGCGAGGAGGCGGAGCGCCGCTTCCCGATCCGCGTGCCCGAGGGGTCGTTCGCGGTCCTGCAGCCGGAGGCAGGGATCGCGCGTGCCGACAAGGCCCTCGAGGCGTTCCGCCGAGAGCTCGACGTCCGCGAGCACACGCGCGCGCATCCGGACGAGGTCGACGCGGACGCCGTCGTCGTCACCGCCGGCTCGTGGGTCAACGAGCTCCTCGACGAGGCGCTGCCCGTGAAGGTCACGCGGGAGACCGTCTGCTACTTCCGGCCCGCGCAAGGCCGTCCGGTTCCCTCCGTCGTCTCGTTCAAGCCTGGTCGGCACACGCATGAGATGTATTCGCTCTACGACCCGGCCCACGGCCTCAAGGTCGGCGCCCACCACCAGGGACAGGAGGCTGACCCGAACGTCCCGACGGATCCGGAACCGCACCTCGTCGAGCGGATCGCGGTCTGGGCGAACGAGACGTACCGCCTCGCCGATCCTGATCCGGCGGCGCTGGACACCTGCATGTACACGACGACCGCGGACGAGACGTTTGTGCTGGAGCGCCGCGGCCGCGTGGTCGTCGGCTCACCCTGCTCGGGCCACGGCTTCAAGTTCGCGCCGGCGATCGGCGAGCGCCTCGCGGACATGGCCGAACAAGCCACTAGCTGACCGCGCGAGCGCGGTTACCCTACGCCAACCATTCCGGGGGGGTACGGATTGGAGAACGAGGCAGGCCAAGAGATTCCGGCGGGGCGCCGCCACATCATCGAGCGCCCTCGGCTGACCCGACTGCTCGACGAGACGTCGGCAAGAGTGATCATGCTCGTCGCGCCGGCCGGCTATGGCAAGACGACCCTGGCCCGGCAGTGGCTATCGGACAAGCCACACGCCTGGTATCAGGGCAGCGCCTCCTCGCCGGACGTGGCCGCGCTGGCTCTCGGGATCGCGGACTCCTCAGAGCCCGTCGTGACAGGCGTCGGGAAGCGGCTACGGGACTGGCTACCGACTAGCCGCGAGCCGGAGCAGGACGTGGAAATCATTGAACAATTCCTGAAGGAAGATCTCGCCAGCTGGCCGGAGGACACGTGGTTCGCGATCGATGACTACCACCTGCTTGCTTCAGAGGCGAGTGAAGAGCTGATCCGCGGAGTATTCGCGTCGAGCGGTCGTCGGCTACTTCTAACGAGCAGGCAGCGCCCGGGCTGGTCGTCGGCACGCGACCTGCTCTACGGGAACTTCTTCGAGCTCGGCCAAAGCTCGCTCGCGATGAACACGGAGGAAGCGAACGCAGTCATGGCTGCGCGAAATCTCGAGGCAGCGAGCGGCTTGGTGGCCCTTGCCGATGGATGGCCAGCCGTGATCGGGTTGGCGGCCCTCACGCCGAATCCGATCCAGCTCGAGGAGCGTTTTCCTGAGGAGCTTCACGATTACTTTGCGGAAGAGCTGCTCGCATCGCTACCGCCTGAGACGCAGGAGGGCGTCTGTCGCTTGGCCTTGATCCCGGTCGTCACACACGCTGCCGCCGACGCGCTCCTCGGCGATAGGGCCGAACGCGTCCTAGAGGAAGCAAAGGAAGCCGGAATGTTCGCCGTCCAAAGGCCGCATGAGCTCTCCATGCATCCCCTACTCAGAGCCTTCCTCCTAAATAAGCTCGTTCAGGCACCTCGCACAGACTTGTTGGACGCTGTAACACGCGCCGCCGAACACTGCCTTGAGTTCGAAGCCTGGGACGACCTCTTTGCGCTGATTACACAATTCGGCCGTGTTGACTTGATGGACAAGTTGTTTCAACACGCACTCATTCATCTAACCCGCATCGGTCGGCTCACGACACTCCGGGAGTGGCTGGACTTCGCGCGAAGGGCAGAACTATCTTCACCATATGTGGACTTGACCGACGCCGAACTCGCTTTCAGACTCGGCCGGCACGAGAGGGGCGGCGTTTTGGCAAGCGCCGCAGCTTCATCCCTCGGGCCGGATGATCCGCTTCTCTCTTCCGCCCACTATCGAGCAGGACAGAGTCGCCACCTCATGGACGACAGTGGTGGGGCGACGCACCACTTCGAAGCCGCCCTGGCGAGTGCGAAAACGGACACAGATGTGCAGAACGCACGTTGGGGCCGCTTCGCTGTCGCGTTCGAATTGGAGCGCTCGGAAGCATCCGATCTGCTTTCGCAATTGGAGGGCTCTGACAGGAAGAACCGCGACGCAACGGTCCGGCTTGAGTGTGGACGACTAATGCTTGCTCTTCGCGAAGGTGGATCAATACCGCCCATTTCCGAGCTGCGGGCGCTTTCAGAGCTGGCCTCTGAGGCGACCGATCCACTCGTCCGGTCGGCCTTTCTGAGGGCCCTCGCTGCCGTCCTGGTCCTAGGAGCTCATTACCAGGACGCATTGGACGCCGGCACGCAAGCGCTGCTGGAGGCGGAGCGTTTCCATCTCGGTTTCGTCGTTCCTCACACTCTGGTCAGTCAAACCGCGGCGTGGATCGGTTTGCGTCGGTTCTCCGAAGCCTCGGAGAGTCTCCGAAAGATCGAGAGAGCCGCGAAGCAAATGAGCGACCCGTATCTCGCCGCCAACGTGGACATTCTCCGCTGTCGCCTTTTCCTGACCGAGGGCTCTCCACAAGCGGCTCTACAGACCGCATCCGGAGATTGGTCTCGATGCCCCACGCCCGCACGCCAGATGGAGTTCGGCGTAACAAGAGCTACCGCACTCGCCAGTACTGGAAACCCAAAGGCGGCTCTACGTGAATTGGGCCAACTCGAAGACCTGAGCCGGTCGCTAGAGCCTCAACTCCTCCACCGCTGGACGAAAGGCATCTGTC
>DATDNV010000054.1:0-3839 GCA_036518075.1 Thermoanaerobaculia bacterium | reverse complement strand
CGTCGGTTCCGGCGGCTGTGTGGATCCGACCAATCGGATTCCGGGACAGTCGGCCGACACGGGCGACCCGCAGACCGCCTACACCGGTCAGACCTGCTCGGACGGTTCCTACGTGGCGACTCGCTCCGTCGGCAGCGGTGCCAAGGACAGCGTGTTCTTGAACTCGAAGTGGCAGTTCTACGTCAACGGTCTTTATCAGCTTCCGCTGAACTTCAACATCGCCGGCAGCGTCTACGGACGCCAGGGCTACCCGATCAACTATTACCTGCGGCAGGTTGGCGACGATGGCTACGTGCGCGATGTCGCTGTCGGGAGCATCGATAACCAGCGCTACAGCGATGTGTATGAAGTCGACCTGCGCCTGGAGAAGGTGATTCCGATCACGGCAACCTCCAACGTGACGGTTTCGGCCGACTGCTTCAACGTGACCAACCAGGGCACCGTGCTGCAGCGCTTCAACCGCTTGAACCGCGGCAACACGAACGACATCAAGGAAATTCAGAGCCCCCGGATCTGGAGATTCGGCGCTCGCATCTCGTTCTAGGAGACGCTTCCTCTTCCTCAGCCGCCGGGGTCAGACCCTCCCCGGCGGCATTTTTTGGCTTTCTGGGGAGAGGGCGTATATCGAATCTGACATAACCTCTCTCTTCGATCGCTTCGTTGATTGGTATGTCAGATTCGATATAACTGCCGGAAGAAGTTTCGTTCGACTCCAGCGGAGGTCGCCACACCACGATCCGGAGGACCGCGCCTGATGCATTTGCATCCTTGATTCAACCAGGCAGAAAGGTACGATCGGCGCGGAAAAGCAGCATCTTCCACGACGAGGCTTGCCTTTAGGCAGATATGTCGCGTTGCTGTGAAACATTCGTCGCTGGCGCCGCGGTCGAGCGGCGGCGATGACGCATCGGTGCCTGCCTCTCGCTTCCCACCGAGATCCTCTTCCTGAAACCGGGAGAAATTCATGAATAAACAATCGGATCCACGCGCTGACCAGCCGCTTCGCGATCCGGCGGACGCGGCCGCGCAAGCGGGGCTGCCCTCCTTCAACCGCCGAGACCTGCTGCGGATCACGCTCGCCGGCGGGGCGGGCCTGGCGCTCGACGGTTTCTTCGACGTCCCCGCGGCGAGGGCCGCGACGAAGGAGATGAAGCTCTCCCAGATCAAGGAGTTCACGACGGCGTGCAACTTCTGCTCCTGCGGCTGCGGAATGATCGCCGCGGTCCGCGACGGAAAGCTGATCTCCATGGAGGGGGACTACGACCACATCGTCAGCCGCGGCTCCCTGTGCGTCAAAGGCATCTCCATGTTCGCGACGCACGCGTCGCCGAAGCGGCTGACGACGCCGCTCTACCGCGCGCCGGGCAGCGACCACTGGGAGCAGATCGAGTGGAAGGACGCGGCCGAGAGAATCGCGCGAAAGATCAAGAAGATCCGCGACGAAAATTGGATCGCGACCGAGAAGGTCGGCGACAAGGAAGTCCCTGTCAACCGCACCGACGCGATCGCGTTCTTAGGCGGCGCTCAGAACACCAACGAGGAGTGCTACCTCTTCCAGAAGGCCACGCGCCTGCTCGGAATCCCCTGGGTCGAGCATCAAGCTCGACTTTGACACAGCCCCACGGTCCCCGGTCTGGGGGCCGCGTTCGGTCGGGGAGCGATGACCAACCACTGGGTCGACATGCAGAACGCCAAGACCATCCTGGTGGAAGGCAGCAACGTCGCCGAGAACCACCCGATGGCCTTCAAATGGATTCGGAAGGCTCAGGAGAACGGGGCAAAGATCATCCACGTCGATCCGCGGTTTACGAGGACTTCGGCGGCCGCGGACGTCTACGCGCGGCTTCGGCCGGGCACCGACGCCGCTTTCCTGAACACGATGATCAACCACATCCTCGTCAACAATCTGTACGACGAGGACTTCGTCACGACCCACACCAACGCGCTCTTGTTGATTCACCCGGAATTCGACTTCAAGGACGGGCTCTTCTCCGGGTACGACGAGGCCAAGCACGCGTACGATACGAAGACCTGGGGCTATCAGCTCGATGGCAAGGGAAAGCCGCGCGCGGCCGCGAGCCTGAATGACCCGCACTGCGTCTTCTCGAAGCTGAAGACGTTCGTCTCCCGGTACACCCTCGAGACCGGCGAGCGCATCACGGGCGTCCCGGCGGCGCAGATCCGCAATATCGCCGAGACCTTTGCGAAAAACCGGCCGGGAACGATCCTGTACGCGCTCGGGATGACCCAGCACACGACCGGCGTGCAGGGGATCCGCGGATTCACGATCCTGCAGCTTCTGCTCGGCAACCTGGGCAAGCCGGGCAGCGGCGTCAACGCGCTGCGGGGGGAGCCCAACGTGCAGGGCGCGTGCGACATGGGCGTGCTCCACAACTACCTGCCGGGCTACATGGATTACCCCTCGGCGACCGAGCCCACACTCGAGGCGTGGACGCTGAAGAACGGGACCGGCGACCGCCGGTTCCTCATCAACATGCTCAAGGCGTTCTACGGAGACAACGCCACTCCCGAAAACGACTTCGGCTATGCGTGGCTGCCCAAGAAAGGCGCGGGCAAGAACTACGGCACGCTGTCGATCTTCCCGGATGCGCTCGCTGGAAAACTGAAGCTGCTCTGGGTCATCGGCCAGAACCCGGCGGTCACGACGCCGAACTTGAACCTGACCTTCGCAGGAATGGACAAGCTCGAAACGATGGTGATTCAGGAGATCTGGGAGACGGAGACCGCGGCGTTCTGGAAACGACCCGGCGCGGATCCGAAGTCGATCCAGACAGAGGTCTTCCTTCTTCCCGCCGCGTTCTTCATGGAGAAGAACGGAACCATCACCAATTCGGGCGGGCTCATCCAATGGCGCAACGCGGCCGTGAAGCCGCCGGGGAAATCGCTGCCCGACGGCGAGGTCGTGGATTACATTTTCCGGCGCGTGCGGGACCTCGTGCACGATACGAGAGACCCCAAGGACGACGGCATCAAGAAAGCCTTCTGGACGTACCTCTCCGCCGAGGACGTGCTGAAGGAAATGAACGGGTTCGCCCTCACGGACTTCCCGGAAGCGAAGCTCAAGAAAGGCGACCTCGTAACCAAAGTGGCGGACCTCAAGGCCGACGGCTCGACCTCCTCGGGAGCCTGGCTCTACGCAGGCGTCTTCGCGGGAGGCGTCAACCTTTCCAAGCGCCGCGATTCGCAGACCGATCCGGGCGGCCTCGGCATCTATCCCAACTTCGCGTGGACCTGGCCCAACAACATGCGGGTTCTCTACAACCGCGCGTCCTGCGACCGGCACGGCAAGCCCTACCCGGGTTCGAAGCCGATCGTCTGGTGGGACGAGAAAGCCGGGCGCTGGACCGGTTACGACCTGCCCGACGTTCCGAAGCTGACCGACGGTCCCAACACGCCGAACGGCGTGCGTGCGTTCCACATGAACGCCGAGGGTGTTGGCCGGCTCTTCGCCGCCGTGTACAAGGACCCGGACGAAAGCGCCAACGCCGACGGTAAAGATCGCGACAGCCCGATTCCGCGCGACGTAGGCTACGTGCCGAAGGACGGCCCGCTGCCGGAGATGTACGAGCCGGTCGAAAGCCCGGTGCAAAACCTCCTGCACCCGAAGGTGAGGATCAACCCGACGCTCAAGTATCCGAGCGTCCCGTCGCACCAACCCATCGGAGGGGTCGACAAGTTCCCCTACGTGCTGATGACGTCGACCGTCGCGGAACACTGGTGCGGAGGTTCGTCAACGCGGAACATCCCCTGGCTGAACGAACTGGTCCCGGAACCAATGGTCGAAATTCCCGAATCGCTCGGCCAGAAGCTTTCGATCA
>DATDNV010000053.1:0-2682 GCA_036518075.1 Thermoanaerobaculia bacterium | reverse complement strand
GAGATCCGCCCAGGGACGGAAGCTGCGGAGCTTCAGAAAGTCAGCCGCCGATTGGCCTCGAGTCAGACCGAAGTAGGCGATGAGAAAAAAAGCCAGCATCGCGTGCACGGCAAACAACGAGACGAGCGTGAGTTTCTTGGTTTCCGGGGCGCCGCCGGACAGCCCTGCCGCAAACGGAATTGCCACGGTCAACAGGAGGACGATGACGAGAAGAGACACAGCGAGGATCCGGCGCGGCGGCTCCGTCAAGCCATCCCGAGCGAACACGGCGCGCGACTTCGCCTGCGCGAACGAGAGCAGGATGCCGGCGCAGCCTGTCGCGAGCAGGGCCGAGAAAACGAGTTGATGCATCGGCGTTTGGAGCGGAGCGGCGGAGCATACCGGCTCTCGACGCCAAAGTCCAAGTCTTCTCGAGCCGGTGAACGGCCCTCGGCGCCGGCCGGGCAATCCAACTATCATCCGCTCGTGGCTCCGGCCGATGCGCTTCAGGTGGATCAGCTCGTCCGATCATTCGGCGGCCGCCGTGCGTTGGACGGCGTCACCCTTTCGGTGGCTCCCGGAGAGATCCTCGGGCTTCTCGGACCCAACGGCGCCGGCAAGACCACGCTCGTGCGCACGGTCATGGGGCGCGTCGAGCCCGACTCCGGCAGCGTGCGGGTCTTCGGTCTCTCGCTCTCGGACCCGCAGTCCCGCCTCCAGCGGGGTTGGGTGCCGCAGGAGATTGCCCTCTATAACTTGCTCACGCCAAGGGAGAACCTCTGGACATTCGGGCGCTACCAGGGCCTCGAGTCCGACACGCTCGAGCGGGCGATCGACGAATCGCTGACGTGGATCGGGCTCTCGGATCGATCGGAGGAACGAACCGACCGTCTCTCGGGCGGGATGAGGCGGCGGCTCAATATCGCCGCGGGCACCGTGCACTCGCCTCGCCTGCTGTTGCTCGACGAGCCGACCGTGGGCGTCGACCCTCAATCGCGCGAGCGGATCTACGCCATGATCCTCGAGCTCAAGCAGCGGGGGGTGGCGCTTCTCTACACGACCCATTACATGGAGGAGGCGGCCCGTCTGTGTGATCGCATCGCGATCATCGACCACGGGAAGATCATCGCGTCCGGAACGGAAGACGCGCTCATCCGCGAGACGATCGGCAGCGCCCAGGTCGTCACGGTCGAGACCGCGGCTCCCATCTCCGCACGCCTCCGGGAATCTCTCGGAAGAATCGGAGCGACCGTCGACGGCGAGAACGTCCAGATCTCGGTCGTCGATCCGCCGCGCCAGATCCGGGAGGTGCTCGAAATCTTTCACGCCGAGCACGCCGAGATCCACGATCTCACGCTCAAAGGAGCGACACTCGAGCAGGTCTTCCTGCAGCTGACCGGACGGGGATTGAGGGAATGATCTTCGCCGTCGCCTGGAACCGCTTTCTCAACCTGAAGCACGACCGCGCCGCGTTCGTGCTCGCGTTCGTCGTGCCGATCGCTTTTTTCTCCGTGTTCGCCTTGATTTTCGGCGGAACGCGCAGCGCGACGCATCGGGTGGCGGTCATCGTCGTGGACGAAGACGGCAGCGAGAACTCGCGGCGTTTCGTCGCGGCGCTCGCCGCCGAGAAGGGGCTCGCCGTCGAGACGGCGCGCGTTCTCGCGAGCCGCGCCGATTCCGTCCCCTACGACCGGGACTCCGCCCTCGCCGCGGTCCGCGGCGGAAAGGCTTCCCTCGCGCTCGTCGTTCCGAAAGGATTCGGCGCTGCGCCGATCGGCTTCGGCAAAACCTCCGGAACGAGGCCGCGCCTGGTGCTCTATGCCGACAGCGCCGATCCGGTCGCGCCGCAGCTCTTGACCGGTCTCCTCCAGAAAGTCGTCATGACCACGATGCCCGACGCGATGGCGCAGGCGGGCGTCGACGCGGTCGATCGCTGGGGAGGCGGCTTGACGGCCGAGCAGCGGGAGAAGCTCGAAGGAAACGTCGCGAAGCTCCGCGAACACGCCGCCACGCGCGCCAGCGGCGAGCCTCCCGACGCCAGGGAGATGGGGTTCTTCGACCTCGACGTCCAGGATGTGCTCGGCCAGACGAAGCAAAATCCGACCGCCACCCTCCTCGCGGCGGGGCTCGGCGTCATGTTCCTTCTCTTTTCAGCGACCGGCGCCGGCGGAGCGCTCATCGAGGAGGCGGAGAGCGGCACGCTCGACCGCATCCTCTCGACGCGCGTATCGATGACACCGCTTCTGATCGGAAAGCTCGTTTACCTCTCCGCGGTCGCGGTGACGCAGCTGACCGTCATGTTCGTTTGGGGGGAGATCTTCTTCTCGGTCGACCTCCACCGCCACGTCGCCGGCTTCCTGATCATGAGCGTCGCGACCGCGCTGGCGTGTTCGAGCTTCGGCCTGGTGCTCGCGGCGCTCTCCCGATCGCGGATGCAGCTCGTCGCGCTCTCCAACCTGACGATTCTCGTGATGTCCGCTGTCGGCGGCAGCATGGTGCCCCGCTACTTCCTTTCCGAGACCATCCAGAAGCTGGGACTCTGGACGATCAACGCCTGGGCAATCGATGGATTCATCAAGGTCTTCTGGCGGGAAGAACCTCTGACCCACCTCTGGCCGCAGGTCCTCGTGCTGGTCGGCGCCGCAGTGGCCTTGTTCCTGTTGGCCCGCCGGCTGGCGAGAAGGTGGGAAGTGGCGTAAGGCG
>DATDNV010000052.1:0-3277 GCA_036518075.1 Thermoanaerobaculia bacterium | reverse complement strand
CCGTCGAATACTCCACGTGCGCCGTGTTGATCGTGATCCCCCGCGCCTTCTCCTCCGGCGCGTTGTCGATCTGGTCGTACGCCTTCGCCGTCGCCAACCCCTTCTTCGCCAACACCAGCGTGATCGCACTCGTCAACGTCGTCTTCCCGTGATCCACGTGACCAATCGTCCCAATGTTCACGTGCGGCTTGCTGCGGTCGAACTTCTCTTTGCCCATCTTCTCCTCGTGCGAAATGAAACTACTTCGATCCGACCTTCGCGATGATCTCTTCGCTCACGCTCCTGGGAACCTCTACGTAGGCGGCGAACTGCATCGAGTAGGTGCCGCGTCCCTGGGTCATCGACCTCAGGTTCGTGGAGTAACCGAACATCTCCGACAAAGGCACCTGGGACGTGATCACTTGCGAGCCGGCGCGCATCTCCATGTGCTTGATGTGCCCCCGCCGCGAGTTCAAGTCGCCGATGACGTCGCCCATGTACTCTTCCGGAACGACGACTTCCACATCCATCATCGGCTCTTTGATGATCGGCTTGGCCTTCTTGGCGGCATCCTGGTAGGCCATCGACCCGGCGATCTTGAAAGCCATCTCCGAGGAATCGACGTCGTGGTAAGACCCGTCGTACAGCTCGACGTGGACTCCCGTCGTCGGGTATCCCGCGAGGACTCCCGTCTCCATGGCCTCTTTGATCCCCTGCTCGATCGGCTTGATGAACTCTTTGGGGATCACGCCGCCGTAGATCCCGTTTTCGAAAACGAAGTCATGCCCGGCCTCGGCCGGTTTGATGCGGATCTTGCAGTCGCCATACTGTCCGCGGCCGCCCGACTGGCGCACGAAGCGGCCGTGCCCCTGCGCTTCTTTCGTGATCGCCTCGCGATAGGCGACCTGCGGCTTGCCGATGTTCGCGCCGACGTTGAATTCGCGGACCATGCGGTCGGTGATGATCTCCAGGTGCAGCTCGCCCATGCCCCGGATGATCGTCTGCCCGGTTTCTTTGTCGGTGTGGACCTTGAACGTCGGGTCCTCCTGCATGAGCTTCGAGAGCGCGAGCCCCATCTTTTCCTGGTCGGCTTTCGTCTTCGGCTCGATCGCGACGGCGATGACCGGCTCGGGGAAATTCATCGCCTCGAGAATGATGGGCTCGTTCTTGTCACAGATCGTGTCGCCCGTCTGGACGTTCTTGAGACCGACGGCCGCAGCGATGTCGCCCGCGTAGACCTCTTTGATCTCCTCGCGCTTGTTGGCGTGCATCTTGAGGAGCCGGCCGATGCGCTCCATCCCTTCCTTGCGCGAGTTGTAGACGCCGGAGCCGGCGTCGAGATGTCCCGAGTAGACACGGAAGAACGCGAGCTGGCCGACGAACGGGTCGGTCATGATCTTGAAGACGAGGGCCGAGAACGGTGCGTCGTCCTTGGGCTCGCGGACGAGCTCGGCGCCGACGTCGTCGTGTCCCTTGATCGGAGGAACGTCGAGCGGCGACGGGAGGTAGTCGACCACCGCGTCCAATAGCTGCTGGACCCCCTTGTTCTTGAAGGCGGAGCCGCAGATCACGGGCTGCACCGCGCCGGAAATCGTGGCGCGCCGCAGCGCATCCTTGATCTCCTGAGCCTCGACTTTCCCACCGTGCAGGTACTTCTCGAGCAGGGCGTCGTCGGTCTCGGCGACCGTCTCGATCAAGGTCTCCCGGTACTTCTCGGCTTCGGCGAGCAGGTCGCCCGGAATCTCCGTGGTGTCGAACTCCGCGCCGAGTGTGTCGTCCTTGAAGACGATCGCCTTCATCGTGATCAGGTCGATGACCCCGCGATGCTCCGCTTCGATGCCGAGAGGAATCTGGATCGGAGCCGGCTTGGCCTGCAGCTTCGTCTTCATCATCTCGACGCACCGGGGAAAGTTCGCTCCCACCCGGTCCATCTTGTTGACGAACGCGATGCGCGGCACACCGTAGCGGTTCGCCTGCCGCCAGACGGTCTCCGACTGCGGCTCGACTCCCGCCACCGCGTCGAACACGGCGACCGCTCCGTCGAGCACTCGAAGCGACCGCTCCACTTCGGCGGTGAAGTCGACGTGACCCGGCGTGTCGATGATGTTGATCCGGATCGGCGCGGCGGACTCCGGCGCGTACGAGGGCTTCCAGAAACAGGTGGTCGCAGCCGACGTAATCGTGATGCCGCGCTCCTGCTCCTGGACCATCCAGTCCATCGTCGCGGTGCCTTCATGTACCTCGCCGAGCTTGTAGTTGACACCCGTGTAATAGAGGATCCGCTCCGTCGTCGTCGTCTTGCCGGCGTCGATGTGCGCCATGATCCCGATGTTTCGGGTGTCTTTCAGAGGTTGCGTGCGCGGCATGATGAGTTGCGAGATTCTGAGTTCGAAGTTCTGAGTTGAAGTCCTGAGTCCTACCACCGGTAATGCGCGAAGGCCTTGTTGGCCTCGGCCATCTTGTGCGTATCGTCCTTTTTCTTCACCGCGCCTCCGCGGAGGTTGGCGGCGTCGAGAAGCTCCGCAGCGAGCTTCTCTCGCATGGTCTTCTCGCCCCGCTCGGCGGCGTACTCGATGATCCAGCGGATCGCGAGGGACGTTCTCCGATTCGGGCGGACCTCGACGGGGACCTGATAGGTCGAGCCTCCGACCCGGCGGGACTTGACCTCGAGCGCCGGCTTCACGTTCTCGATCGCCTTCTTGAACGTCTTCATCGGATCGTCCTGCGTTTTCTCGGCGACCCGGTTGAGCGCCCCGTAGAGCGTTCCTTCGGCCAGCGACTTCTTGCCGCGCTCCATCACGGAGTTGACGAACTTCGTGACGAGCTGCGAGTTGTAGAGCGGATCCGGAAGGATCTCTCTCTTGGCGACGACTCGGCGACGTGGCATATCCCCTGTCCTTAATCCTTCGTTACGCTTTCGGTCTCTTCGCGCCGTACTTGGAACGACCCTGTTTGCGATTGGCGACGCCCACCGCATCCAGAGTTCCGCGGATGATGTGATAACGAACGCCCGGCAGATCCTTGACGCGGCCGCCGCGGATCATCACGATCGAGTGCTCCTGGAGGTTGTGCCCGACGCCGGGAATGTAGGTCGTGACCTCGATCCCGTTCGTCAACCGAACGCGCGCGACTTTTCGCAGAGCGGAGTTCGGCTTCTTCGGCGTCGTCGTGTACACGCGGGTGCAAACGCCTCGCTTCTGCGGCGAAGAGCCAAGCGCCGGCGAAGCGGTCTTCACACGCTCGCGCTCGCGACCCTTGCGCACCAACTGAGAAATTGTCGGCATCGACTCTCCTGCGT
>DATDNV010000051.1:0-3032 GCA_036518075.1 Thermoanaerobaculia bacterium | reverse complement strand
AAGCCGCCGCGGATCGCGTTCCAGTTGATCTCGACCGCCTTCGCCTTTCCCTTGAACTGCTTGACGAGGGCCTTTTGGATCTCCTCCATGTCGATGCCGAGCAGCCAGGCCGCGACGCCCACGTAGATCATGTTGACGGCGAGGCGCCGGAGCTTGCCGTCATGGACGAGCTCGAGGACGAGCTTCGAGAACGGCACCGGATAGAAGTGCACGTCGTCGCGCATCGACTTGAGGCTCAAGCTCTCTTCGTAGATGACCGCCGCTCCCGCGTGCACGGTGCGGATGTCTTCCTGAACGGTCTCGGGGTTCATGCAGATCAGAACGCCGATGTCTCGGCGGCGAGCGATGAACCCTTCCTTGGAGGCCCGAATCGTGAACCAGGTCGGGAGTCCCTGGATGTTGGACGGGAAGAGGTTCTTGCCCGAGACCGGGATGCCCATCTGGAACACGGCCCGCATCAGGATGTTGTTGGAAGACTGGCTTCCCGATCCGTTCGCCGTGGCGACATGGATCGAAAAATCGTTGACCACATTTCCCCGCGACGGATCGGCCTTGGCCGGGGCCTTCTCTTCTAGGACGACGCTCACGCTTGTTCTCCTTTGGTGCCGCGCTCTCGCGGCCGAGAAACGGAAATGATAACAAAAAGAACCCTCGAGCCGCGCTCGGAGGGCCATGCGATTAGAATGCGCGCCCCGGAGGATACGAGATGATGTCTTTGCGGTCCGCATTGTGCGGTTTTTTTCTGTGCCTGGCCGCGTGCGCCTTCGGATCCGAGCCGTTCCGCTTCGATCAATTGGCCCAATCGCGGCGCATCGAGGGGTTCGACATCTCGCCGGACGGCCGCTCGATCGCCTTCGGGGTCGCCGTCGCGGACCTGGATGAAAACCGGATGCGCTCGACGATCTGGATTGTGCCTTCCAGCGGCGGTGAGGCCAGAGCGCTCACGTCCGGCGACAAGAGAGATTCGAGCCCGAGGTTTTCGCCGGATGGGAAGTCGCTCGCGTTTCTTTCGGACCGGGACGGAACCTCTCAGATCTGGCTCGTCGATCTCGCCGGCGGAGAGCCGCGGAAGGTGAGTTCGTTTCCGACCGGAATCGACGCCTACGGCTGGTCGCCCGACGGCCGCTGGTACGTCGTCACCGCCGACACGTTTCCCGACTGCTCCGATACGGCCTGCCTGTCGAAGCGCCTCGAGGAGCGCAAGAAGGCGAATATCAAGGGCCGGATCGCCGAGAGCCTCCTCTTCCGGCATTGGGACAGCTGGAAGGATGGAATGCGGACGCACATCTGGAGGATCCCCGCGGCCGCCGAGACGGGAGCGGTCGATCTGACCCCCGGCAATCATGACGCGCCGGTCTTCTCGGTCGGAGGGGGAGAGGACTTCGAGCTCTCGCCCGACGGAAAAGAGCTTGCTTACGCGTCGAAGACCGAAGGCGTCGATGCGCTCTCGACCAATGCGGACATCTGGCTGGCATCGCTCGACGGCAAGGGGAAGCCCACGAATTTGACCGCGCCGAATCCGGCGTTTGACGGCGCGCCCCATTTTTCCCCCGACGGCCGTTGGATCGCGTATCGGGCGCAGAAGCGGCCGGGCTTCGAATCGGACCGTTTCCGCCTGATGCTCTACGACCGGGTCAAGAGGGAGAGCCGTTCCCTGACGGAGGGGTTCGACAACTGGGTCGATGAGTTCCAGTGGTCGCCCGACTCGAAGACTCTCTTCTTCGTCAGCCACGTGGCGGCGCGCAGCGCGATCTTCCGATTGTCGGTCTCGGGGTCGGCGCCCGAAGAGATCTGGCGCGGCGGCGCGACCGGTTTGAAGGTCTCGCCCGACGGGCGCCGGCTCTATTTCTCCGAGAGCAGCCTGACGCGGGCGGCAGAGTTGGGAAGCGTCGGCACCGATGGAAAGAACCATTCGCTCCTGACGCGTGTCAACGAAAGCCTGTTTCGGGACTCTTCGCTCGGCGCCGTCTCCGAGCGATTGACGACGTCGGCCGACGGGCGGAAGCTTCAGGCCTGGGTGGTCACGCCGCCGGGATTCGATCCGTCGAAGAAGTATCCGGCCGTCTTCATGATTCATGGTGGGCCGCAGGGCGCCTGGACCGATTCCTGGTCTTATCGATGGAACCCGGAGGTTTGGGCCGGCTACGGCTACGTCGTCTACGCTCCGAATCCCCGCGGCTCGACCGGATGGGGGCAGAAGTTCGTCGACGAGATCAGCGCGGACTGGGGAGGAAAGGCCTACGACGATCTGATGCGGCAAGCGGACGACCTCGCCTCGCTCCCGTACGTCGACAAGGATCGGATCGGGGCGGCGGGCGCGTCCTACGGCGGCTACATGATCGACTGGATCGCCGGCCATACGGACCGGTTCCGATGCCTCGTCTCGCACGACGGCGTCTTCGAGACCAGCTCGGCGGGACTCGAGACGGAGGAGCTTTGGTTCTCTCAGTGGGAGTTCGGCGGATGGCCGTGGAAGTCGCCGGTCTATGACAAGTGGAACCCCATGCGGTTCGCGGAGAACTTTCGCACCCCGACGCTCGTCGTGACGAGCGAGCGCGACTTTCGGGTGCCCTTCGGCCAGGGCCTGCAGTTTTTCAGCGCTCTCCAGATTCAAAGAGTCCCGTCGAAGCTGCTGATGTTTCCCGACGAGGGTCACTGGGTCTTGAAGCCGGGCAATTCGCGGCTCTGGCACGCGGTCGTCATGGACTGGCTGCATCGGTGGCTGGGAGGCGCCCCAGCGGATCCGAAGGCGCTGGAGACCGCGTATAGCGTAACGAAGTGAATCAGGAGTCGGGGAATGGGGAATCGATGGAAAGAGCGTGTGATCCGGACCTTCGGGGTCCTGCCGCGGGACATCTCGCACGAACGGGCCGCGGCGGTCGGTGAGCCGGGGGCGGACCCGCGGCTTGTCGCGCTTCGCGCTCGGTGCCGCGACCAGGCGGCCGGAAATTTTCTAAACGAGAGCTGAGCCGGCCTTGAGCGCGACTCGGTTAGAAAAGTTAATTGGCCCGCGCAGCGGGCCGGTTCACATG